>JANMLE010000384.1:0-3377 GCA_031372385.1 Planctomycetota bacterium
CATCAGCCGATTGCCTCGCGGCGGTTCGAATTGGACTTTTCCGACTTCGGTCATCATCCCGAATTCGCCCTCTGGCGCAATCGCGACAGTGCGAAAGCGGTCGCGGCGAACGAGTCGGCCGAACCGGAGTTGGTCAAATGGGAACGAGACGGGCCGGTGGATCTGACGGCGATCAAGTTCAGCCATCATCGGCACCTTGATCCGCGGTTGCCGATGCCAGGCGGAAAAACAACGTCGCTGAATTGTGCGGATTGCCATCAATCGGACCCCGGCGGCGCGTACTTTCGTCCGATGACCTTCGCGCAGGATTGTCAGCGGTGTCACACGCTGGGCTTTTCGTCCACCGGCGAGTTGCCGCATTCCAAACCGGAGATCATTCGCGGGATTCTGCTGGAGCGATTGGCAAACAACGCGGCGGCGAAGCAACAGTTGCCGGCCGCGGCGGACGAGATCGGCGGGCCGACAAAGCCGCCCCTCCGCCCGATCAAAACCAAGGGCGATCTTCCGCCGGGTCTGGCCGTGCTGGCGGATGATCTCAAGCGGCTGGAACAACAACTGTTCGCCACGCCGCAGGCCGAGACATCGGATCAACTTCCCCGAGTGGCCGGACTGCTGGAGGCGGCCTGCACGAAATGCCATCTCACGGAACAGATTGACGCGGCAAGCGTCGCATGGCGGGTGATCCCACCCCGATTGCCGACTCAATGGATGGGCCACAGTCGGTTCCGTCACGACCGACATGCATCGGTCGATTGCCAGCTTTGTCATACCCGCAACGGCGACCGGTTTGAGATGCTCGCCCGTGATCGGTTCTATCCGGTCTTAAGCGACGAAATGAAAAAGTCGCCGTTGATCCATGCCAGCACTTCCGCCCAAGACGTGCTGATGCCGCGGATCGAGATCTGCCGCCAGTGTCACGGCAACGCAGCGGGGGGACGCCGCGCTGTCGGTGCCAATTGCGTGGACTGCCACTCGTATCACCACACGCCGTTGACGACCGGGTCTCGTCCGGGAATCACCGAGTTGCTCCAGTTGGATCAACGGGGAAGCCGCGCTGCGCAGCCGGCCGAACCCGCCACGGAGACCGGCCCATGACGGTCTCGTTCCAATCCTCCGTGCCGCCCAAGTTCGGCGGAGATCCTGGTTCGACGCGGAGTCGTCGTTGGATTCGCCTCGCGATCCTCGGTTGGATCGTCATTCCAGTCGTCCTCGCAGTTCGCGTCTTCTGCGACAGCCAATCCGGCCAGGGCTTCGACCAGCCACGCGGACCGGGTGACAAGCCGCGTCTGGTCGGACATCAGCCCGCGCCGCACAACGGCCTGCGAACGCAGTCGTGCTCGACGTCTAATTGCCACGGTTCCCTGACGGCGGACATTCAGGAAGGCGCGATCCGGGCCGACGAATACTTTGTCTGGCTGGATGATCCGCATGCGCGGGCTCATCGGACACTGTTTGGCGTACGATCTCGGTCGATCTTCCAACGACTCGGGGTCACCGACGATCAGCTTCGGCCGCTGGAAGGCCGGGCCGAACGATTTCACACGGTGTGGACCAATTGCCTGGCGTGTCATGAAACCAACAGCCACTTGTCGATGTTGTCGGAGAAGACAGCGTTGTCGGCCGACATGGCGACTCATCCGGCCTTGCCGACAGCCGAGGGGGTGAGTTGTGAATCGTGCCACGGCGACGCGCGGGACTGGCTGCACCGACACTCCAGTTCTGACCGTGCCGATTGGAAGGCTCTCGGCCACGACGGCCAACGGGATCTTGGGCACATCTCCGGAAGCAACATTGCAGCGCACGCGAAACGATGCGCGACGTGCCATGTCGGGAGCAGCGGCGGCGACGTGAACCATGACTTGATCGCGGCCGGGCATCCCGCGCTCAGGTTCGAGTACGTCTGGTATCTGTCGCGCCTGCCCAAGCATTGGAAGCCCGGCCGCCGTGCCGCGATCGAGCGGCGACTCGGTCAACAGGCCGGACAGGATCGCGCGATGGGAATCGCCGACCCGACCCGAGACTGGCTCATCGGTCAATTGGTCACTGCGATCGCTGCTCTGGAACAATTCGAGCGCCGGGTCGGTGACGCCGCGCCCCACGGGAGTTGGCCGGAATTCGCCGAATACAATTGCTCCGCCTGCCACCATGAATTGAACGGGAATTCGTGGAGACTCGACCGGGGCATTCCGGGACTCTCGGCGGTCGGTCCCGCGAGATCCCATCTGGCGGTGCCGTGGGGAAATTGGAATCTGGAGTTGATCCCGATCATGGCGGATCAATTCGGCTCGCCGACTTCGCAAGACGTCTCCTCAGCCTTCAGCCGCCTTCGTGACGCTTTCCGGGGACGACCAGTTCCGGCGGACTCCGATGTCATCAGCCGTTCCAAAGCTGCCAGGGAAAAGCTGGAAACGTGGCTGACCGAGGTCTCGAAGTCGTCCGACGGTGACGCCGCGCGAATGCTTCAACAACTCGGCCGAAGTCATCCGGAGCGGTTGGTCGCGTCGTGGGACCAGACGGCCACCGTGCTGCTGGGCTTCGCCGCTTTGCACCGCAGCGCGCAGAACATTCCCGAACCGCTCCAGACGGCGATGAACCGGGTGCGACTGCCCGAGGCTCCCATCGTCATCGACAGCCCGCGGGATTTTCGTTCGGGTCGAGACCCGCAATCACTGACGCCAGCCCAGTGGATCGAACTGCTGAAGAAACTCGCCGATCTCTCGCCGGAACAGTGAGGCAGTCGGCAGGAGATGATCTACCCGTAGGACGGATTTCCAATCCGTCCGTCAACTCCGGACGGATTGGAAATCCGTCCTACGTCATTGGTCGCCCGCGTTGCGTGGAGTCCGCCCGGTCGCGACATCGTCGGCGGGCGTTTTGGAAATCCAGATGCGCATCGTTGCCGGCAGGCCGTCTTTCAACAGGTGGCGGCAGTTTTCGATTTCCGCCCAGACCCGAACTTCCTGGCTGACTTCGTTGACGATCGGTGCGATGTGCCTCAATCGGCCTTCAAAGCGGCTGATCCGCTGCGGCTCCGCGCCGGTGACTTCGACGATGACCTCCGCACCCCGCTGAACCCGACCGCTGGCTGCCACCGGAATGAATCCCTCGATGCGCATCGTGTCGAAGTTGGCGATCTCCATCACGACTTCGCCGGCCCCCAACGCTTCGCCCGGTTGCTTGCTCACCTGGAGGACGACGCCGGAGAACGGGGCCACGATGCGATACGAATCGAGAGCCACCTCGGCCTCTTTGGTCTTGAGCGCCGCCATCTGCAGCAGGAAATCGGCCTGCTCCAATTGCAGCAGCGACTTCTCTGCGGCGAGCCGCAGTTTCTTGACGTCGATGTCGGAAACGCCGCCCGGGATCGTCCGATTCAA
>JANMLE010000414.1:0-4624 GCA_031372385.1 Planctomycetota bacterium
GCGGGCACCACGAAAGTCATCGTCGACAGACGCCTTGCCATGACTTTTCGGGTAGCCTCTGGGGGGTGGCCTCAACGCCGTTAACCATTTTTCGTAGCTGAATTCGCAAGAATTCAGGGGTTTTGACATTCGAGACGAGACCGACAAAAGTCCCCGTAGCACGGACGCCTCGTCCGTGCGTCTGAAATCGCCCATGACCTTCGCGCACGGACGAGGCGTCCGTGCTACGAACCGCGGTCCAAGCGACTTCTGTCGGTCACGTCATTCGACGAATGTTGGGAGTCGTCCTCCGCGATCTGAATTCTTGCGAATTCAGCGACAGCAAGAGGGTTAATGGTGTCGGATGCTCTGGCTTCGTGGCGTGAAATGAATCGAGTCACTCTGGAAATGGACCGGCAAACAATGACGCAGTCGATCAGGGCGGAATGTGGTGGCGGGGAGTGTGCGAAGCGACGGAATTGCTCGAAGCAGAATCTGCTGCCAGCCATCGCGTGGTCGATGCTGTGGACTTCCGCCGTCACGGCCGGGGACGCTGGTCCACCGCAGGTGTGGTCGCCCTCGCTGATGATGCAGGTGAAGCGAATCGGCAGCGTGGTGGTGTCGCCGGACGGCCGGCGGGTCGCCTTCGCCGTGCGTCAGGCTGTGATGGAGGGCGACGTCAGTGAGTACCGGACTCACATTCATCTGGTCTACTCGGATGCCAGCGAGCCTCGGCAACTCACGCACGGGGACAAGTCGTGCGACGATCCGCAGTGGTCGCCCGATGGGAAGTGGATTGCGTTCGTGTCGGCGCGCGTCGGCAAGAAGAACCTGTGGGTCATCCCGTTTGACGGGGGTGAGGCGGTGCAGTTGACCGAACTCAAATCGGACGTCGGCAGCTTCCGGTGGTCGCCGCTCGGCCGGTCCCTGGCCTTCACCGCGCTCGATCCGCCGACGGAGGACGAGGAGCGGCGAACCCGCGAGAAAAACGATGCGAAAGTCGTCGATGAAAACATCAAGCTGAACCGGCTGCACGTCATCGACTTCGTTGGGCCACCACTGCCGCGACCGCAGTCTCGCCAATTGACGACGGGCTCATTGAGTATCGTGAGTGACGCGCGGGCCGGTCGCTCGGGCTACGACTGGTCTCCCGATGGGAAGACGATTGTTGTGGCTCATGCCACATCACCCCGACCGGATGACTGGGGCTCGGCCGATCTCTCGTTGGTTAATGTGGCCAGCGGAACGGTCCAGCCGCTGGTGAAATCAAACTCCGCAGAAACGTCGCCGCTCTATTCTCCCGATGGCGAATCGATCGCCTACACCGCGAGCGACGATCCGCCCACGTGGGGAGGGACTCGGACCGTCCATGTGATTCCTGCGACGGGCGGCACGGCCGCGAAACTGGCCGACACGCACGACGGCTTCGGGCGGCATTCGGAACTCGTCGGCTGGTCGGCGGACGGCGGGACGCTGTACTTCACAGAGATACACGGGACGAGCATGAAGTTGCTCGCGCTGCCGATGAACGGGCCGCCCGTCGAGATCAGCGCCGGTCGGGGACTCGTTTCGGCCGGCATGTCGGCGGGTGGTGTCTCGATGAACGCCCCACGGACACACTTCGGCTTCGCGTGGGAGCAACTCGGCCAGCCTGCGGAAGCCTTCGTCACAGCCATCGCCGAGTTCAAGCCGACCGTCGTCAGCCGCGTTCATGCGGACTTTGCGAAGCCGCCATTGGGACGGACCGAAGTGGTTCGTTGGAAGTCGACCGAAGAGATGGAAATCGAAGGGCTGTTGACCTACCCGGTGGGATACAAGGAAGGACGGCGTTATCCGTTGTTGCTGGTCATTCACGGCGGGCCGATGGGCGTCTTCACCGAGTCGTTCGACGGCAACCCCGGCACGTATCCAATTGCGGCCTTCGCGGCGCGGGGCTATGCGGTGCTGCGGCCCAATCCGCGCGGCAGCAGCGGCTATGGGAAGAAGTTTCGGTACGCCAACTATGGCGACTGGGGTGGTGGCGATTTTCGCGACGTGATGGCGGGCGTCGATCATGTGATTGCGACGGGGGTTGCCGATCCCGATCGACTCGGTGTGATGGGCTGGAGCTACGGCGGGTTCATGACGTCGTGGACGATCACTCAAACGAAACGCTTTCGCGCCGCCTCGGTCGGAGCGGGCGTCACCAACCTGATGAGCTTCACCGGCACGGCCGACATTCCCGGCTTTCTGCCCGACTACTTCGGTGGCGAGTACTGGGACAAATTCGATGCGTACCGTTCGCACTCCGCGATGTTTCAGGTCAAGGGGGTCACGACACCAACCTTGATCCAGCACGGCGAACGCGACGAGCGAGTCCCCCTCCCACAAGGGCAGGAACTGTACAACGCCCTGAAGCGGCAAGACTGCATCACCACGATGGTCATCTATCCGCGCACGCCCCACGGAATCGAAGAGCCGCGGCTGCTGCTCGATTGCATGGGCCGCAACCTGGAATGGTTCGGCCGCTACACCCACACTCGAAAACATTAACGCTCCGTCGATGAGGCTCCCTCGTGTCCCGATTCCTTATTCTTTGGATGGTCCTTTTCGTGACTGGCAGCTTGTGGTCGGCAAACTGTCGAGCTCAAGCGGCGCAGCCATTGCCGGAGACTCAGCGTCTGACATTCGAGAAGGCTGCAAGCGAACTGCAATCGCTGGCCGACAAGCATCCCCGGCGGCAGACCCGCGAATGGGCGGATGCGGCGCTGTTTGCGAAGGGGCTCACGTGGGCCTTGCGATACGACCGGGAGTTCTCCCCCGCCGACATCGGACTGCTGGAAAAGGCGATCCGACGCGGGCAGGAACGTCTCGCGGTATTGACTGAAGAGAAACGGTCTTGGACGACTCGTCGAGGCAAGGTTGCGCTCGGGTACGTGTCCGCCGTCGATGACTCGGTCCAGCCGTATGGTGTGATCGTACCCAGGAATTACGACGCCAAGAGTCCGATCCGGTTGGATGTCGTGCTGCACGGCAGCACCCGGCCGGCGGGGATGAGCGAGCTGCGGTTCGTCGCGCGGTTCGACGAAGGGGACGGCGAGAACCCCTCACCACCAGACCCGCCGTTCATCGAACTCCATCCGTTGGGGCGGGTCGAAAACTGTTACCGCTGGTCGGGCGAGACCGATGTCTTCGAGGCGATCGAGGACGTTTGCCGCCGCTACAACATCGACCGCGACCGGATCGTGTTGCGAGGCATGTCGATGGGTGCGTCGGGGACGTGGCATCTCGGACTGAAGCATCCGGACCGGTTCGCCGCGCTCGGTCCGTATTGCGGCTATGTCGATACGCACAAGTTCTCCGAGACGCCGCTGCCGAACTTTGTGCGAGTCGGCCCGTTGCCCGAACATCAGGAACTCGGCCTGCACATGCTCGATTCACTCGACTACGCCGCGAACGCGGGGGTCGTCCCCGCGATCGCCTGCATGGGCGAGAACGACGTCTTCTTTCAGGCTCATGTGCTGATGGGCGACGCGATGCAGCGTGAGGGGCTGACGATGACCAACCTCATCTCACCGGGGACCGGCCACGTCATCGATCCGATGACGCACGCCGAACAACTGCGGCGGATCGCGGAACACGTGGCCGCCGGTCGACGCGCTCCGCGGGAACTGCGGTTCGTGACGTGGACGCTCAAGTACAACCGCTGTCACTGGCTGGAGGTGCTCGGCTTGGAACGGCACTACGCGCGTGCGGAACTCTCCGCCAAGTTGCGGGACGATGTGCTTGTCTTCGAGGAGCCGCGCAACATCACCCGCTTCGCCATCGTCGTTCCACAGCTTCCGATGATGCCGGCTTCGCTGCGCGTCGGAGCGTCCGAGATCCCCTTTCCGACGACCTCAAAAGGAACGAAGGCGCGAATCGTCGTGGTTCGTCACGAAGGCCGGTGGCGGATCGAGGACGATGCGATCCAAGCCGCTTCCAATCGCAAACGCCCCGGCTTGCAGGGTCCGATCGACGATGCGTTCACGTCGCCGTTCCTGTGCGTCCGCGGCACCGGCCAATCGTGGAACGCGGGCGTGCAGGCGTATTCCGACGCGAGTCTCCGCCGGTTTGCCGACGAATGGCATCATTACTTCCGGGGGGAACTGCCCATCAAAGATGATGTCGCGGTGACGGAGGCCGACGTGAGAACGAAGAACCTGATTCTGTTCGGAGACCCCGGCAGCAATTCCTGGATCGCGAAAGTCCTGCCGCACCTGCCGCTGACATGGACCAACGACTCACTGCAATTCGGCGGAGAACGGTTCTCCTCCGCGGAACACGTTCCCGCACTGATCGCCCCCAACCCGCTGGCGGGAGCCGGCAGCCACTATGTCGTCCTCAACAGTGGTCATACGTTTCGAGAGGCGGAACTCGCCAAGCTCAACTACCTGCTGTTCCCGCGCTGGGGCGACTGGGCCGTGTTGAAACTCGACGCCAATCGGCCGGCCGCAGCGCCGTTGGAGGACAACGTTCTGCGCGCCGGCTTTTTCGACGAGCACTGGCAGTTTCCGAGTGCCGCCCGCAGGCCGTGACGAATCGTTGTCGAGCCGTTTGCCAACGCGATCACCGCCCACTCAGAGTCTATCCGAGAAGGGGTCGGGAGTCTTTTTCATGCCGCACG
>JANMLE010000450.1:0-6962 GCA_031372385.1 Planctomycetota bacterium
CGCGCTGTTCACCGCGGTGTTTGACGAACGGTTGAAAGCAGTCGTGACGAGTTGCGGGTTCACACCATTTCACGATTACTACGGGGGCAAACTGGCGGGCTGGACCAGCGACCGCTACATGCCCCGCATTCGCGACGTCTACGGCAACGATCCCAATCGGGTGCCGTTTGACTTCTACGAGATCCTGGGATCGCTCGCCCCGCGCGGCGTGTATTCGAACTCGCCCGTTGACGACAGTAACTTCGACGTGGGCGGAGTCAGGAAAGCCTTTGAAAAAGCCGCGGGCGTGTATTCGCTGTTCGACGCGAAGTCCCAATTGAAATTGTCCACGCCGGACGCACCGCACGACTTCCCCGAAGCCCAGCGGCTGGAGGCATACGAATGGCTGGCGGCGCAGTTGAAGTGACCTGTGATCCGCGCGCATCCCGTCGCGAATTGAAAACGGCGGGCTCTCGCGAACGCCTGCCATGCGGAGTAGACTTCCGCCGACTTGGCCGCTTGGTGAAATTGGCAGACACGCAAGACTTAGGATCTTGTGCCGAAAGGCGTCGGGGTTCGACTCCCCGAGCGGCCACTGGGGTGATGGTTTTCCCGTGCGGCGGTCGGTTCTGCCGACGCGTCCACAACGCCTTGGTGCGGGTGCGGTCGCATCCCGTGGGACGGATTTCCAATCCGTCCGGCGTTGACGGACGGATTGAAAATCCGTCCTACATCGGCAGTTTCCGCTCCAGCCCGAGTTGTCGCGACTTGGTCTGCGAGTCGATGAACATCCCGAAGGGATGACGATTCACCCCGGCCCGCTGCACGGTGGCGACGTACGACGACCATCGGATGGCGATAAGTTTCTCGCTACTCGGCCTGCGGATTCCCGGCATCGTCTTCGTCGATCCCGATTGCACGGCGAAGACCTACCCCGAGTACTTCCGGGGTCTGGACCGACTGTGTGCTGCGGCCAGGTCGTGAGGCGAATCCGCCGACCGGAATCGAAGTGAGCCGGGTTGACGCCGTGAGAGTTCCGGTTGTGCCTGTTGTAACGGTGGAATTGTTAACTTTGCATTCTCACGTGAAGCCGAAATCACCAATGCAGATGGGCAAACCCGATACTTCCTGTCAGTAGCGGTATTCACGGAATAGAGACCGAAGTCTACGGAAAATGCGGCTCGCCCCTGCGATCCAAACCCGTTACCGGTTTTCAGGCAGGCCGCTGGACGGCAGATTGCTGATCCGCAACCACGGCTGTTGTGCCGTGGAACAATTTCATGGAGGAAAGAACTGTCATGGATTCGACAGATCAGGCATCGGGTTCAGTCGCAAGCGTGACGCCCTGTCCAACGAGTCCGGCTACTTGCTGCTGGAGTTACCGTTTCGGGTTACTCGCCACTCTGTTCGCGGGTTGGATTGCAAGCGGTGCGAACTTCGTTCAGGCGGCCGATCCGGAAGACGAGTTCGCCGCAATCAAGGTGCGGCTCGAATCGCTCGAACGGGAAAATGCTCAGTTGCGGGCAGTCATTACCGACCCGAACAGACTTCTGAGCCAAGTGACTCCCGTGAGCGCTGAGGCGGGCGAGGAAGACACTCGCATTCGCAGCGTCGTCCAGCAGTACATGGCCGAGCAGAAGGCGGCAGACAAGGCGGCCGAGGAGGCCAAGAAGCAGGCGGCTGCCGAGGAGGGATACGAAGTCGGCAGCGACCTCACCATGACCGCGAAGTGGAACAACGGTCTTGAACTGTCGACCAAGAACAAAGACTTCCGCATTCACATCGGCGGACGAACGCAATACGACGGCGGCGCGTTCTGGCCAGATGGCGTCCACCCGCCGAACATTAATCAGCCATACGAGAACGGCGTCGATTTCCGACGCGCCCGTCTGCGGATCGACGGCACGATGTACGAACAGCAGGAATTCGCCGTCGAATATGATTTCGTGAACTCCAACCGATTCATCAATTCAGTGTCCGCGGGCCCCCCATTGACGAGCACCACCGGCGTCTTCGACGTGACCGCGTTCACCGACGTCTGGTGGCAACTCAAGGAACTTCCGGTCGTCGGCAACATCCGGATCGGGAACCAGAAGGAAGCGATCGGCTTCGAACACATGGTCAGCAGCCGCTTCCTGCCCTTCATGGAGCGGTCTTACAACCAGGACACATTCTACGGTGGGGCATTCAACGGCTTTACGCCGGGGGTGTCGGTCTTCAACAGCTACGGCGAAGACACGGGCTCGTGGAACATTGGTGTCTACAAGCCGACGAATAACGTTTTCGCATTCAACGCCCACACCGGTGACTATGCGGTGACCGGTCGTGTGACGAAGCTCCTGTGGTACGAGGCCGAAGGGGCAGACTTGCTGCATCTCGGCCTGGGTGCCCGGCAGTACACGTCCGTGAACAACACAATGCAATTCCGCACTCGCGATGCGATCCGCACGGGAGTCTCGCAACTTTGGCCGGTCCCGGCCGACACCGGCTCGCTGTTGGCCAATGAAGGGCAGTTCCTGGCGCCGGAAATTGCGGCTGTTCACGGTCCCTGGACATTCCAAGCTGAATACTTGGGAGCCTGGACCGAAGATGTTGCCACGAAAGCTGGCAATCCGACGCGTCAGGTCTTTTATCAGGGGGGCTACGTCCAAGCCTTTTACTTCCTGACCGGCGAGCACGACAACTACAGCAAAGAACGCGGTGCCTTTGACCGAGTGAAGCCGCGCGAGAACTTCTTTCTCCTGCGGAGCGAATGTGGCACGGTTTCGGGCTGGGGAGCGTGGCAGATCGGTGCCCGGTACAACTACCTCGACCTGAACAGCAACGGCATCAACGGCGGCGAACTAAACAACTACACGGTCGGCTTGAACTGGTTCTGGAACCCGAACATGAAGGTTCAGTTCAACTACATGCTGACGGACCGTAATTCGGCCGCTTCCGCTGGCCTGGGCGATGGCGTGATCCACGGCCTTGGGATGCGGTTCGCCCATGACTTCTAAGCCGATCGATCTGTCAATGATCCAACAGAAAGACGCAGTTTCAGAATTGGCCAGCCGGGGTTGTGCGGTCCCGGCTGGTCTCCGAATCCCGATCCCGATCCCCGCTCACCAAGAGGGTGGCGGACAATTGATTCATCAACACCCATCGGCCACTCCTATGCGGCTGTGACCAATCAAAGGACGCTACCGATGCGAACGAATCTCTGGACACTCCTCGCCCTCGCGATCACCGGCACGGCCGCGATCGTCGCCGCGCAGGAGCCGTGCGTCCCCGCCTGCGCCCCCGGCGGCTGCAACGCCGATGGAACATGTGCGCCGGGCCACTCCTGCAGGATGGTCACCGAAATGGTGCCGATTAAGAAAGTCGTCTACACCAGCAAGTGTGTGCCTGTCTGCGAGCTGCATCCCGGCAGCCACCACTGCGGCCTCGGTGGCAACTGCAGTAGCAACTGCTGCGACACCGGCTGCGGCAATGGCTGTGGTCCCACCTGCAAACTGTTCTACAAGAACGTGCTGATCAAGAAGGAGATCGTGGTCGGCCACAAATGCGTGACGAAGTGCGTCGTGCAATAGCCAGACGTCAGCCGCAGTCTTCGATCAGCCCCGGAGGGCGACACATCGAAGGAAGCTGAACGTGCATCGAAGTATCGCCCTCCGGGCTCATGCGGCCGCTTTGTCACTCAACCCACGGCTTGCGCCGTGGGCTACGATCTGCCGCCCTCCGGGCTAGAACGATCATGACGACGAACACGTCGGGCAGAACGAACGGTGAGGACTGAATTACGACTGCGAACTTGGCGGTTCCAACGCATCCAAGAACCGCCACTCCGAGAACGTCGCCGCCTGGCCGACGGGGCGGCCTGTTGCATCGAGCAGATTCCAGACGGTGGCCCGGTCGATGCGAAAGCGCCGGCCGGTGCTGCTGATCCGGATGCCCTGGTAATCGTCGACGAAGCCGTCTCGGTTCGTCCGTTCCAGCAACCGCGCCCGTTCGTCGCGGTGCAGCGGTTCCGCGGTCATTCGCGAGGGAGTTTGCAGGAAGGTTTCGACCGGCATTTCCCACAGCGCGAACGCCGTCCGGTTCCCATAGTTCAGGATCGGGTCCGACTCGGTGCCGTGGGAGACGACCACGAACGGAGCGTGGTACAGCGCCACAGCCTGATCGCGCGGCGACCCGTCGCGAGGCAGCAGTTCGCGGCCGGTCCAACGGCGATATGAATCCAGCAGGATCTGGGTCTGCGCGATCCACTCCGGCCGCAGCCATCGGTCGGAGTCGTCCGTTGAGTTCGTCGAAAAAAACTTCGCCACGTTCAAGTTCTCCGCGGTTAAATTGGATGCCTGTTGAAAAACGTAGCTTGGACGCCTCGTCCGAGCGACTCGCAACGCAAAACGCACGGACTGGAAACGCACGGACGAGGCGTCCGTGCTACCTTCTTTTCAACAGGCTGGTCGGACCGGCAATCGCTGTTTTGGGGAAGTTCAGGAAACCCGGCGTGTCGATGTCGTCGGCGCTTTCGTCAGTCCGTAGAATACGCCCCTCCACAGGGGGCTCAAGTCTTCAGCCACTGATAATGGTGATGGCGGATTCGGTGGGAAACGACAGACAGACGACAGACAGACAAGGTGCGATTGATGCCCGGTGACCAACACAACTCGACTGCGGATGGTCATGGCGATGACGCCGGCGCGTCGGGCGAATTTGAAGCCGTCGGGGCCACCGAATTGGTCAACCGCGTCATTCAGGGGGACCGCGGCGCACTGGCGGAATTGTTCTCGCTGTACCGCCCCCGCTTGTGGCGGCTGGTCGCCTTCCGACTGCATCCCAAGTTGCAGGGACGCATCGACGCCGACGACGTCCTGCAGGATGCCTGGTTGCGGGCGGTGGACCGGATTGAGGCGTTTCTGAAGGACGCGGTGAACTCGCCGTTCCTGTGGTTCCGCACGATCGTCAGCCAGACGCTGCTCGATCTGCACCGGTTTCACATGGAAGCGCAGAAACGATCTGCCGCGAGGGAATTCTCGATCAACCGCGGCTGGGCCACCGAGTCGACGTCGTCCTCGATGTCGTTTCATCTGCAGCAACCGGCGAAGTCACCCAGCAGCACCCTGGCACGCGCCGAACAGGCCCACCTGTTGGAATCGGCGCTGCAGGGAATGAATGAGAATGACCGCGAAGTGCTGGCCCTGCGGCACTTCGAAGAGTTGAGCAACAGCGAGACGGCACGCGTCCTGAACATGTCCGAACAGGCCGCGAGTGTGCGATACATCCGCGCGTTGGGTCGGTTGAAACAGATCCTGGAAGTGTTTCCCGGCGGCTTTGACGGGGCTCTTCAGTTTGGAATGCCGCCACGGGGAGAGCGTTCGGCACCCTCCCCGCGACAGGCTCCCGGATCATGAGCGAACCGCACGATCCCTTCGAGCCGATCCTGGAGGGATTGCCCGTCCCGGAGGATTCGGCGGGTCTGCACGCGCGCGATTCATTGGAGGTGCTGCTCAGCCAGTTCGCCGACGAGGTGCGCGGCGGCGCGATGCCGTCGGTCGATGACTACGCCGCCCATCATCCGCATTTGGCCGCGGAGATCCGCGAACTGTTTCCACTGGTCTTCAGCCTCGAACGGTGGAAGAGCGACAAGGAAGTGGAATGCCTGCGCCGCAGCGTCCCCAACGAGTTCGCGGTCGAGGCGTTCGGCGACTACCAGGTGGTCCGCGAACTGGGACGGGGCGGGATGGGGGTCGTCTTTCACGCGGTTCACACCCGGTCGCGGCGGCCGGTCGCCGTCAAGCTGCTGCCGTGGCGATACGCCGCCGACATGGACCGCTGGAAGGAGCGCTTCCACCGTGAGGCCGCCACCATCGCCGCACTGCGTCACAAGAACATCGTCCAAGTCTATTCGTTCAACAGTCACGACGGCTACTACTACTACGTGATGCAGTACGTCGACGGCGTGGGACTCGACCTGATCATCGACCGCCTGCGCCGGTCGTCGCGCCCCTGTGCGGTCGATGAACTGGTGGCCGCGAACCATCCGGAGAATCCCGTCCGGACCGAGCCCGTCACGAGCGTCGACGATTCAAACCAGGGCGCGCTGGTCCTGACGCGCGACTCCTGGCGCGGCTTCGCCCGCTTGGGCGAGCAGATCGCGTCCGCGCTCGCCCACGCCCATCAGCACGATGTGCTGCACAACGACGTGAAGCCCTCCAATCTGCTGGTGAAATCGAACGGCCAGGTCATCGTGACCGACTTCGGCATTGGCCGGTTGAAGGACGATGGTGAGCGCGAAGAGTTGGGCGAACCGGACGATGCGCAGGTCGGAACGCTGCGCTACACGGCACCCGAGCGGTTGCGGGGATCGATCGATGCCCGGTGCGACGTCTATTCGCTGGGGATCACCCTCTACGAACTGGTGACGCAAGTGACGCCGTTCGAAGCGATCAACCGCGCCGACCTGCTGGACCGCGTATTCCACGAGGAACCGAAACCACCGCGCCAGATCGTGCCGCAAATGCCCGTCCCGCTGGAGACCATCGTCCTGAAGGCGATGGCCAAGGAACCACAGGATCGCTACGAATCGGCCATCGCGCTGGCCGACGACCTGCGGCGGTTCATCATCGGCGAACGAATCCACGCGACCAGAAAAAGTTACCTGCAAAAGGCGATCACCTGGTACAAGACCGCGCGCGCCGGGAAGCCGCGCGGGACGTCTTGAAGGGTGGGTGGCGATCAATTCCCTCGCGTTTCACCGCGAAGCGACCGTGTCCTGTACGCTTCTGTTCAACAGCCCCCGACATTCGCGCTCCTTTTGATTCGCGCGGACCAATTCGATTTCCGCGCGAATCAAAAGGAGCGCGAATGAGGCGGGCGTAACCGTGATGCCGGGCCGTGGTATGGCGAGCGGCATGAGTTAGCTTCCCCGCCACTGGGCTTGTCCCGGTGGCTCGACGGCTTCTGCACAACAAGTGGCCCCCCACAAATACAGTAGTGCA
>JANMLE010000508.1:0-8089 GCA_031372385.1 Planctomycetota bacterium
CAGGGTCCACGCGGCCAATGCGCCGACAAACATGGCGATGGAATTGAACGCCGGCACAACGCCGGCAATGCCGAGTCCCGTGGCGGAGGGAATCCAGTGCCGGTGCCGCTTCGGAACGAATTCCTCCAGCACAGCCAGCACAATGCCGATCGCCGCTCCGACCAGCATCCCGATCAGGGCTCCCTGCGGCAGTTTGTGGACCCCCTCGTTCAACAACTCGGCGACGCTTTGCCAGACCTTTGCCGAGGGGGCCGGTAGTTTCGCGCTTCCAAGCTCTTCGGGATTGACGATCAGGCAATACACGGGGACGCAGACCAACGTGCCTGCCAGGACTCAGAACAACTGGGACAGAGTCTGCTTGCGGGGATTGCCCCCCAGCAGATAGCCCGACTTCAAGTCGGTCAGCAGGTCGGCCGAATGCGAGGCAGCCCCGGCGGTGATCGATGCCGTCATCAAATTGGTGGTCATGAAACTGCCGACAATGCGGGGAGTGATCATGGCGTACAGCAACTGAGTGATTTTCCCCATGGCACCGATGGGTGTGATGTCTGTTTCGCCGGTCGCGCGCGCGGCGACGATCGACAACAGAAACGTGACCAGCACGGCGAGAACGCCCATCCACCAGGTGATGCCGAAGATCACTTCACCGAGGATCACGCAGGCGGCTCCCGAGACAAGCGTTCCGATCAGGAACCACGAACCGGGGACTTCCACGTGTTCGAGCGGATCGGTTTCCTGGCCCGCACCGCGTCCAAAGTTCCTCTTCAGTCCGCCGAACGCCTTCAGCACTGTTCGCCAGCGAAAGGCAAACGAGAGCAATCCCGAGGCGACCATCATTCCGGTGGCGGGCCACAGGGTCCACGAGACGATGCCGCGGTAGCCCGGCTTGACGATCCCTTCCGCCCCAAGATAGCCCCCGTCCACGATGAAGTAGGCGATGACCCCGAAATAGATCAGCGAACCGACCAGCAGTGAAATCCCGACGCGAATTCCCATGATGGCTCCGGCCGCCAACATGATCAGCGAACCCTCCATGCCGATGGTGTAATTCTTGAGCAGGTCGGTGCCCTGTTTTCCGGGGAGCAACGGCATTTCCGCGGGGAAGGAATACTTCTCGCCAAACGTCTTGAGGCCCTCCCACTTGGTGGCGTTGGACAACCACGTCATCGTCGGGCTCAAGCCGTCCCGCCAGAACGCCAGAAACGCTCCGGCGAGTCCCGAATAGAACAGCGCGCGGGCCTTGCCCATCGCGTCGGCACCCGCGGAGTGCATCGACTTCAGCGTCTCGGCGGTCGCGATGCCGGACGGAAACGGCAGTTGTTCTTCGTTGATCAGTTGCCGCTTGAGCGGGATCGCCATGAAGACGCCCAGAGTCGAGACGGCACCCAGCCACGCCATCATTTCCCACGCGCTCAATTGGCGACCAGTCACGAGGTACAGGGCGGGAATGGCGGAGACGAGACCGGCCGATGACATGTAGCCCGCCGCGCTGGCGGCACTCGACATCGTGTAATTCTCAAGGATCGTGAACGGTTCTTTGCGCAGCGGCGGGAAGATCTTTTCGAGCATGTTGAAGACGGCGTAGGCGATGATGCAGGCCGTGATCGTGACCCCCAAGCCCCAGCCGGTTTTGAGACCGACGTACAGGTTCGAGATCGACATGACTCCGCCAATGATCATCCCGGTGATGACCGACCGGACGGTGAGCTGCCGGGCATTGTCTCCCTGGTAGACAGTGGCCAGCCATTCTTCGGGCGTGTACTTGCGATTCGACGGTAAATCGGCGGCGGGCTGTTCATGGTCATCGGACATGGCCTGCGGCTCCCTGCGTCTGAGACGGGCTTGATTCCGGCGGTACGGCTGGCCGGCATGCGTGCAATCTTCCCACGGGCGGGTTTGTACTCGACAACGATCGTCAGACCAAGCGGAGACGGGTTGATGTGGACTGTGATGCGACGGACAAGTTGCGGGCGCGTCATCCGTGTGCAACCTCACACGGCGCAGAGCGAGTCGTTTAACCCTGAGCCAATGGCGAAGGTGTCGGGTGCCAGCGCGCCGACAAGTGTGCCGACAATGCCAGCGGGGATCGGCGCGTCTGCCCGCTCCGCCTTCGCCGTTGGCTCAGGGTTAAACGACTCAAATGTCTCAGTTTCCCTCGCGCGACGGAATTCGCAGGCGCGAAGGGCTTCCACTTCTCGCGGGGTACGGCGGCACCTAGAATCGGGCCGTCCTTCTGATCCACTGAATCTCACCCCGGAGTCTGCTCGTGACCGATTACGTCGAACCTCTCGGCAAGCGGATTCTGATCCGCAAGGACGAGGCGCGGCAGAAGACCCGCGGCGGGATCGTGCTGCCGGATCAGGCCGAGATCCCGACGATCACCGGGCGCGTCGTGGAAATCAGCGTGCAGATCGAACGCGACCACGACTTCCCCGTCCGCAAGTACGACAAGGTTCTGTTCCATCCCAAGAACGCGATCCCCGTCGACTTCGAAGCCGACAACATGCTGTACGTCGTCCCGATCGAAGACGTCGTCGCCGTCTTCCGCCGCACCGAAGTCCCGCCCACGAAGAAACGCCGGCAACGCAAAGACACCGACGTCGAAGACGATTCGTCGGACGAGTGACGGGGCAGGCACGCGGCACGCGGTAGGCCGGAGGAAGTAACACATTGAAGGCTTTCTTACCTTCCTCCTTCACCATTCCTCCTTCACCCTTCAACCCACTCCTGTTGTGAGACTGGGGGAACCTGATAGACTCTCGCACCGGTCAGGGAGTCGTGGCCGGATGACCGCGACTCGGGGTTTCCTTCCTTTCTGTCGGCTGGGTCCGTATGCGTTTCGAGACCTCGAAGTCTGTTCCGCCGCATCTCAACCGCCGTTTGCAACTGCGAATGCTGGGGTTCGTGGGACTGATCGGCGTGATCATGTTTTTCATGGGCACGCTCCAGAACAAACAGAAGCCGAAAGGGAAGGTGACGCCGCTTGCCGGCTCACCCGACGCCCCGTGGTTTCAAGTCGAAAAGAACGAACGTCCTGAACTGAAGGACGGCGAATTCCTGAGTCTGCCCGATGCCGCGCGACCGGGGAATCCGCACGATCCCGAACAGGGTTGGAACGAGCCGCCGCCGTTGGCGCCTGTCGCGCGGGTCGACCCCGCTGTGGACCAGGAGATCGCCGGTCTGGAGACCCGCTTCGACAAGGGGATTCTCCACCGGGTCAAGGACAACACGATCGGCGTCCGTCGCGACGAAGCCGAGGCTTACTACCGGTTGCTTTATCACGCCCGCAAGGTTCCGACCGAGCAACTCGAACGGGCCGGGGCGACCGACGTGCAGTACATCAATCTGATGATGCAGCCCGAACGGTTTCGGGGTGAACCGGTGACCATTCACGGCGACTTGTGGCGTCTTTACGAACTGGAAGCCGGGCCGAACAATCTGGGATTGAAGGTTCTGTACGAGGCATGGATCTTCACGGCGGATTCCGACAAGAATCCCTACCGGGTGGTCTTCACCACTCTGCCACGCGAACTGGAACCGGGTGTGAATCTTCGCAAGCCGGTGCGGGTCACCGGGTACTTCTTCAAACGGGAAGGCTATGCGTCGGGCGGTGGAGTCCACGTCGCGCCGACATTGCTGGCCCAGCGGATCATCCTCTTCCGGCCCCCCGGTGCCCCTCCGTCGACCGATGCCATTGTGCCGTACATGATCGGACTCATCACGGCCGTCGGGCTGGCGTTTTTCGTCACGCTCGTCAGCTTTGCGATCAGCGATCGCCGCTCGGCGCGCGTGGCCTTGCTGCGTGAATTGAATTCTCCGCCACCCTCCTTCGCCGGTATCGATGGCGGTCCGATGCTGACCGTTCAGGAATCGCTCCGGCTCATGGAGGAACAGGAGCTGCATGCCTTGGCGAGCGCGCCCGGCGCGGACCATCGCGACGTCTCCGCGGCCCTGCATGCGCGGGACCGAGTCGCCACTCAGACAGATCGTCCCCCCGCTTCCGCAAACGCCTCGGAAGTCGAAGAGACCGCCGAGCAACTGCGGATCGAAGCTCGGACAGTACAAGCTTGGACAAACCAGCAGCACACTTCGAGAAACGGGACGCATCATGCCCCCGATCCGCTGGCTCGTGACCGCGAACGGCGCGAGGCGGATCGCGTTCTGAACAACCTGACCCAGCCCGTCGAATCGACGATCCCGCCGGTTGTCGAATTGGGCGCGGCCGACATTGTCTCCGAGAAAGTTGTCTCGACCGGCGACGTTGGCTCGACCACTGACGGCGTCTCCAGTGCTGGCGGCGGATCGACCCCGGAACCCGCCGCGACACGGAGCGGCCCGTCGAAGCTGGCCGCGTGGGAGAACGAGATCCGGCAGATTGCGACACCCGCCCGGACTCCCGACGATCGTCCGACCGAAGACCAGCGCGCGGCGCAGGCGGAACTCGACCGCGACCAGGCGGCGCGCCAACAGGAATTGAATGACCGCCTGCAACACCAACGCGCCGAGTTGGAACAAGAACAGGAAGTCCGCGCGGCTCGGGAACAGGCGGAACGGGAACAAGCCGAGCGAGACCAGCAGCAATCCGCCCCACCGGTTCGTCGACCTGATGCAGGGCGATTCCCAGCGTCGCCGGATCACTTGACGATCGACCGGGCTGACCGTGTCGATCACAACGGCGGGCGGTAGAGCACGCGGGATGCGGTCGGTGCGTCCTCGCCGCGAGATGCCATGCGACTGGCAGAACGATGAGGGCAGAACGATCGAAGACAGAAGTGAGTGTGGGAATTCGTCTTCATCATTCTGCCCCCATCGTTCTGCCATTCCTGCTTGGAATGTGAGTTCAAACAGACTACGTTCTCGTGGCGACTCCGTGCTCGCCCGCGTGTCATGAGTTTGAAATGCACGCGAGCCCCGCGCATCACAGGTTGTTCCCAACCGTGCGATCCCCACCATGCCACGCTTTCACGAAGTCCTGCCGGACCTGTTTGAATGGACGGACACCTGCAACGTCTACGTCCTGCGGGACGCCGATGCGGCGCTGCTGATCGATCTGGGCGACGGCTCGGTGCTCGAACACCTCGGCGAGATCGGTGTGCAGCATGTCGAATGGGTGCTGTTCACTCATCATCACCGCGAACAGTGCCAGGGTGGCGCGAAGCTCGCCGCGACCGGTGCGAAGGTGGCGACGTCCGCCATCGAGAAACCGTTCTTCGAGAATCCCGCGTCGTTTCGCAAGATGAGGCCGACGCTGGGCGATCCCTTCACCGTACACGGCGCCAGTTTTGTGCGACCGCCGATCGATCCGATTCCGGTGGATCGATCGTTCACGAAAATGGACGACTTCCCGTGGCGCGGCCATGAGATCTGGGTCGTTGAAACGCAGGGAAACTCGCCCGGTCATACGGCGTATCTGTTGCGTCGCGACGATCGGTGGCTGGCGTTCACCGGCGACCTGATGCTTGATGGCGCGAAGATGCACACGTGGTTCGACACCGAATGGGACTACGGCTTCGCCAAAGGACTGTATGAACTCGGCAAGAGCGCCGCGCAGATCGCCGGTTACGATCCGCACCTGCTGCTGCCGTCGCACGGACCGGTGGTCCGCAACGCCCGCGCACAACTTTCAGACTATGTCCGCAAGCTGCGGCACCTCGGTGAACTGTACGTCCGCGGCTACGACGTCCAGCGGTTCGACGGCTGCGATCAGGACACCGTCAGCCGGCCGACCGTCGTGCCTCACCTGTGGCAACTGACGCCGCATCTGTACAAGTTTCGCGGCCCCAACTACGCGGTGAACTTCGCGATGCTGCTGGCCGACAACGGGCACGCATTGATCATCGACTGCGGGCTGTTCAACCGCGAGTTCCTCGACACCGCCATCCAGCGGATGCGGGACCGCCTCGGGCTGAAGCAGATCGACGCGGTCTTCGTCACGCACATGCACGGCGACCACGGCATGGAAGCCGACTACATGCGGACGAAGTACGGCGCGAAGTTGTGGACGATGGAGGGTGTCGCCGACAAGTTCGAACGGCCGTGGGATCACGACCTGTGCGCGCTGCTCCCGTTCTATCAGGACAAGGGGAAGGATCTGGGCCCGTTCGAGTTCGACCGCGTGCTCCGCAACGGCGAGGTCATCGAATGGGAAAACATCCCGCTCTGTTGCGACTGGATGCCTGGGCAAACGAAGTACCACGCCTGTCTGCACGGTGAGATCGACGGCCGCCGCGTCGCTTTCACTGGAGACAACATCTTCGGCAGCACGACCAGCCCAACACAGGGTGGCAACGAAGCGGTCGTCGCCCGCAACGGCGGCACGCTGGAAGAGGGTTATCTCTACGCGGCCAACTACCTGCACGGCATCGCCCCCGATCTGATCGTCGGGGGACACTGCTGGGTGATGGACCAGCCGCGCGAACTGATCGAACGCTACCGCAACCGGATGCTCGCACTGCGGTCCGCCTTCCAGGCGCTGAGCGCCGAAGACGACTACCGCATCATGTTCGATCCGTACTGGATCAGCGCCGCGCCGTACCGGGTCACAGTCCAACCGGGAGCGACGGCCACGGTGCAGATCATCGTCCGCAACTACCATTCGCGCCCGCAGCAGCACCGGATCGTCCTGCATGCGACGCCGGGTCTGACGTTCGATCCGCCGGTCGTCGAAGGAACCGTCGACGCGGGTGCAACGGCACTCATTCCGGTGAAGGTGCGCGCCGCGGCGGGGACGCCCAACGGAATGCGCGTGATCGGTTTGGACATCACCTGCAACGGCCGCCGGCTGGGCGAACTGTTTGACTTCCTGGTGCATGTCGGCGACGTCCGCCCCGAGAAGCCACCCACGCCTACCACATCCGACAAGGGGAAGTACTGAGGAACCACGACAGTTTGCTTGAACACTTCTGGTCTGCGTCCATTTAACCAATTCGGAAGAGGTAGAAACGCTGAGATCGCGGAGGACGCAGAGAATCAACCTCTCTGCGTCCGCCGCGCCCTCTGCGTTTCAATTCTGCTCGATCTCGCTCACGCAGCCATCTTGATTCGACGACCGCCTGAAGGAGCCGACAATGCCGACGCGCCGCGACTTGTTCTCCACCGCCGCCATTCTGGCCGCGGGGAATGCCCTGCTGAAGGACGTGGTCGGTGCCGAGCAGAACCCGGCCGAGCAGGTGGTCGACCGCGCGTCCCACATCAAGATCACCGCGCTGCGCACGTTCCTGGTCAGTCCGAATCTGTTCATTCGGATCGAGACCAACCAGGGGATCGTCGGGTGGGGCGAGATCAAGGGGCTCGACGTGCTCGTCGCCAAGCCGCTGGTTGAATCGTTGTACGAATTGATCGACGGTGAGAATCCGACGCGGATCGAGCACCTCTGGCAGAAGATCTTTCGGGCCCATCGCAACATGCGCGGCGGCGCGTTGATGATCCACACGCTGGCCGGGATCGACATGGCGCTGTGGGACATCACGGGCAAGCTGTGGGGCGTGCCGGTCTACCGATTGCTCGGCGGCCCCACCCGCGACCGGATTCGTGTCTATCACACACCGCAGGCCAAAAAGGTTCCGCCGCCAGGGATCTTCGAGCACAGCGGCACTCCGGCTGACATCGACAGGATCGTCGCGTCGATCAAGCAGGCGCGCGATCAAGTCGGTCCGAACGGGGCGGTCATGTTCGACGCCCACAGCGCGGTCCCGCCCGCAACGCTGATTCAACTCGCCGCCGCGCTCAAACCGTACGACGTGCTCTTCATCGAAGAACCGGCGGTGCCGGGCAACATCGAGGTCTTCAAACGCCTGAAGGAACAGATCGCCATCCCGCTGGCCGCCGGCGAGCGCGACCGGACGATCTACGAGATGCTGCCGTACCTGCAGCACCGGTGCCTCGACATCCTGCAGCCCGATTGCTGCCACACGGGGGGCATCACGTCGATGAAGAAGATCGCGGTGCTGGCTGAGGCGTTCCATGTTCCGCTCGCCCCGCATTGCACGGCGAGCAACCTCGGCATCGCCGCCAGCCTGCACGTGACGGCGTCGATCCCGTTCTTCCTGATCCACGAGTTCTACCCGGACAACAGCGGCTTCAACCCCGC
>JANMLE010000520.1:0-3415 GCA_031372385.1 Planctomycetota bacterium
GGGTACGAGCCGATTCCGTGTCCCGTCCCTTCGATGTTGAAGCGTTCGGAAACTCCCAAGCGCAACCCCAGTGGATCATCCCAACGGAAGAAGAGATGTCCTCTTGCTTCGACCAGCTTCAACGGGTAACGAAGACGTCGGCCAATCGCAACATACAGGACGGGCATTGAGGCGCACGTACCGCCCGGTCCATCAATAATCCCGTGAATGAACAGATCTCGCGAATCGCGAAAATCGGGGTCCAGGCACTTCGGGTCTTGAAAGCTCGGGTCACGAACCCGCGCCGGGTTGTACTTCACGCCAAAATCTTCTTGCAGAACCTGCAACAGGAAATAGCAGCAGAAGTATCCCGGCGAGTTGTTGTACGTTGCAGGCGATTCGAGGAATCGATACCAATGGCGGCGCGTCTCAAAGTCAACTCGCCGAGCAGATTCATCGAGCCAATCCGCCAGTCTTTCGAAGTCGAGCTTTTCCGCGTTGGGAAGCTCACTGGCACACAAAAGATTCAGGGCCGCAATGTCTATTTTGGCGAGGTAATCCGCCGGAGCTTCGCAGACCCGAGCCAGACTCGGGAGTGTCGGTTTCGCGACAGATGAGGATGGCTTAGTGTTCATTGGAGCCCGTCGTTTCCACTTTCGATTCCACATCGCAGCACGCCGTCAGTACTGCGGATCATTCTCCGATTCCCAATCCAGAAAGCAACGGGTTTGTCGGCACGCAACATTTTCCAACGGTGGGGGGCGCAATCGTACAAGGCTCCACGCAGGGACGCAGGTCACCAGGGAGGGGGAGTTCTCCTTGGTCGACGGACTGCTTGGTGCGATCGTTTTAGCCTGGCTCTTTCGCAGCGAATCTTGGCGATGAGTGGTGCTGGTTCCGCTGGTCACTTTCCTGGTGGACCTGCTGGAACACGACCGCATCCGCCAGACAGCGGAAATCACTGGCATTCAACGGACGTGGACGTCCTCCGCACAGCAATCACGGCGGTCGCGTGATCTTTTGCGGGAGCTGATTGACCCTTCCAACGAGCGACTTCTATACTGCGTACGTTCGCCGTCAGACGGTTTGAAACGATGTCGGCATCCTCGAAATAAACCGGTCCTGTTGCCATGTCTCCGCTATCACAGACTGTGTCACACTCCGGCGGGCGATTCCCGTTGTGGATGGCGGTCGTGGTCGCGATGGGGGTGTGGGCGGGGGACAGTTCCGCGACGGCTCAGGCCAGTTGCGGCGATTATCTGCATCACCGCTCGCACACTGGGGACGGAACCCGGTCGCTCTTGTCGGATGCCTCGTTGCCCGATGTCGCGACGCCCGGCGCGCCGGCTCCGGCGACACCTTGTTCCGGACCGGCGTGCCGCCGCGCTCCACACGCGCCGGCAGAACCGCTTCCCGTCGACAATCGGTCATCCCATACCGAGCGTCTGGCCTTGCCCCCCGGGCCGTATTCCATCATTGGCTGCACGGGATCGCATCCCCGCGCTGGCAATCCATGCGTCGTGCTGGAAGACCATCGCGCGGGCCTCGATCGTCCACCCCAATCGGCATGAACGGCGCACCGGTGTGAGAACACGCATTGGTGAGCCGGGCGGCGTCAGCCCATTTGCACTCACGTTGAGTGGCAGGGCGCTGGCCGCCGGATTCTTCGGTGCCGATTCTCTCCGGGGGGTGATGCCGCCCGGTTCGCCTTCAGACCCATTTCGGGTGGAGCGTTTTCATGTCAGAGGCCGTCCCTTCCGTAACTCCCTCGCCGCTGCGCCGAACCTACATTCCCGCGGTCGGCCCCCGGTTGCGCGTGCTGATGTGGTCGGTCTTTCTGCTGGTCGCCGTGCTCGGTGCGAATTCGGCCTATCTCGGTGGAGTCACCTTCCTCAGTTGGAGTTCCGGCCGCACTTACGAGAACTGGTTCTACATGCTGATGTTCGCCGGGCATCTGGTGCTCGGCCTGCTGCTGGTCCTGCCGTTCGTCGCGTTTCTGAGTGTCCATCTGCTCAACACGCGATTTCGGAAGAACAAGCGGGCAATCCGTGTCGGCTACGCGCTGCTGGCCGCGTCGCTCGCGGTGCTCGTCACTGGGGTGCTGCTGATGCGGGTCGATCTCGGCGAGTCGACGTCGTCGGTACTGGTCATCAAGAACGCGACCACTCGGTCGTTCATCTATTGGGCCCACGTGGCCGCCCCGTTGTCCTGCCTGTGGTTGTACTGGCTGCACCGATTGGCGGGGCCGAAGATCAAGTGGAAACTCGGTGCCGGTTACCTGGTGGCGACCAGCGTCGCCGCGGGCGGCATGATCCTGATGCACAACCAGGATCCGCGGCGGTGGAACCAGGCCGGACCGAAGGAGGGCGAGAAGTACTTCACTCCGTCACTGGCCCGCACGTCCACGGGCAACTTCATTCCCGCCGAAGCACTGATGAACGACGCCTACTGTCTGAAGTGTCATGCCGACGCCTACCAGGGCTGGTTCCACAGTTCGCACCATTTCAGTTCGTTCAACAACCCGGCGTATCTGGCGAGCGTCCGGGAAACCCGCGACGTCTCGTTCAAGCGGGACGGCAATGTGCAGGCATCGCGCTGGTGCGCGGGATGCCACGATCCGGTGCCGTTTCTGAGCGGTGCGTTTGACGATCCGAAGTTTGACGACGTCAATCACCCGACGGCCCAGGCCGGCATCACCTGCACCGTGTGCCATTCGATCACTCACGTGAACAGCACCCGCGGCAACGGCGACTACACCATCGAGAACCCCGAGCACTACCCGTTCGCCTACAGCGACAACGCCGTCCTGCAATGGGTGAACAATCAACTGGTCAAGGCGAAGCCCGACCTCCACAAGCGGACATTCCTGAAGCCGCTCCACAAGTCGGCCGAGTTCTGTTCGACGTGCCACAAGGTGCATCTGCCGTACGAACTCAACCACTACAAGGAATTCCTGCGGGGCCAGAACCATTACGACACGTACCTGCTGAGCGGTGTCTCGGGCCACGGTGCGCGGAGTTTCTACTATCCCGACAAGGCCGTGCAGAACTGTGCCGGATGCCACATGCCGCTGAAGGAATCGGGCGACTTTGGCGCGAAGCTGTTCGCCGACGCGAAGCAGCCGAGCATCCACAACCATCTGTTTCCGACTGCCAACACGGGACTGGCCTGGCTGAAGGAATCGCCCGAGACCGTCGCGGCCCACCAGGAATTTCTGAAAGGCAAACTGCGCGTCGACATCTTCGGTGTGAAGGAGGGGGGAGACATCTCCGGCAAGCTGCACGCACCGCTCCGTCCCGAAGTGCCGACGCTCAAGCCGGGACAAACCTATCTGCTGGAAACCGTCGTGCGGACGCTGAAGATGGGGCACCCGTTCACTCAGGGAACGGTCGATTCCAACGAAGTCTGGCTCGATGTGACCGTCACCAGCGGCGGC
>JANMLE010000562.1:0-6027 GCA_031372385.1 Planctomycetota bacterium
CGACTGACGCGCTGTTCGTAGCTGAATTCGCAAGAATTCAGCGCATGATCCGACCGCGAACAGAGTTCTTGCGAACTCAGCTACGGGTCCATGAATAATCCGGGCTAACCCGCGGTATTCATGAGGAACCACGGAAAACTCGGAAAGTCACAGAAGTGGAAGAGTTGCACGACTCGCGGTCTGTCGCTGCGTTTGTTGAGCCGGATGAGATTCTGTCACGCAACTTCTTGCTCTTTTTTCCTTCCGTGATCTTCCGTGTTTACCGTGGTGAATCATCCGGGCTAGAAGTCTGGGTGCTGATAATTGACGGGCTGCACCAAGACCGGTCTGTGCGAGTCGAAGCTTTCAGCGGCTCCCGGTGCAAATTGTTGATCGGTGGCAAACAGATTGCGCGCGGCGGGGTGCGACGGATTCACGCTCCACGTTGTCTGAACGGGGGTGCCCATCTCGCGGCGGATCTGCACGACGGAGACCGCGACCATCAGCGTCGCCGCCAAGGCCATGGCCGCCGCCGGAATCCAGCCGTTGAATTGGTCGCGCCGGCGCGGCACGTCCTTGAGGATCATCGCCAAACGCGGCCACAGGCTGGGGCGCGCACCACCCGATG
This sequence comes from Planctomycetota bacterium, assembly GCA_031372385.1. Classification (GTDB taxonomy): domain Bacteria; phylum Planctomycetota; class Planctomycetia; order Planctomycetales; family Planctomycetaceae; genus Schlesneria. The sequence continues at coordinate 608 of JANMLE010000562.1, forward strand.
AAGTCTCCAGTGACGTGGTGGAAACGGACTGCAGGGCGTCCAGACTGGCCTGGAGCCGGCGCTTGCGCAATGAACAACCGGGGCACTCCGTCAGGTGTACCCGCAAAGCTTCCGCGTCCGCGGCATCGGCCAGATCATGACCGATCCAAAGCGGGAGCAGCCGAAGGGCTTGATGACAGTTCATGATCACGATCCTGAAAAACGTGTTGTCTGAATCAGTTCACCGGCCGCCACGTTCAACCAGCCGACGGGGCGAACTGAATTCTCAATCTTCGACCTCGCCGCGGGGCGCTTTTGGCAACGGACTGGATGTCGAGTCCCGCCGTTTGACCCAGATCTCTTCAAACATGTTGCGTGCCTCAGCCAGCCGCCAGCGAATCGTCGCTTCCTTGCGGCCGAGCATGGTGGCGATTTCCGATGTGGAGAAGTTCTGCAGATCCCGCAGCATCAACACGATCCGGTAGTTCTCCGGGATCTGCTCCAAGACCTTCTCGACCTCCTGCTGCAAATCGATCGCCTGACGGGGATCGGCAACGGCGGGATCGGGTGACGAATCGGCACTCCGGTCGGTGAACAACAACCACCATCCACGGCGTTTTCGTTTGCGGATGTAGTCCAGCGTCTGGTTGACCCCGCTCCGGAACAGCCACGGACCAAACCGCCGTGACGGATCAAACTGGTCGAGGCGTTCGTAGACCTTCATGAAGGTCTCCTGAGCCAAGTCCTCCGCCAGTTCCGGACTCTTCACAAACTGCTGGATGACGCGAATCAAACGCTTTTCGTAGCGCATCACCAACTCGCCAAACGCCTGACGGTTGCCGTGGCGCGCCTCTTCCACCAGTCGCGATTCATTGACCGCACCGGCGAGTTCGTCGGACTCTGACAAGTCGACGTCAGGCTGAGTCATTGTGCCGAGCATTGTGTCACCCTGACGCGACCTACGCCGGTCCGGACGACATCGTTGGAACTGGGACGGGAATCTGAAATTGGACACGCGGCCCGATTGTATCGAAGCGGCGAACAGCGGAAACGTCACCTGTGGCGATGCAGTGAGAATTGTGCGGACTTCACGCGGCGTTCGCGGAGTCCTGCCGCAGTGCTCACGACGTAACCAATGCTCTTTCTTGAACGTGCGCTACCGGGTGTCCGGTGATGATGATACCATTTGCCGGCCGGGCGGTCCGATGGGTCCAGGGCCGTTGTGTGAGGCAGGTCGCAGGCAGGGATGTTGCGAGATGATCGAAGGGCGGGGTGGAAACCCCGCCCCGGAGATGGGTGGACGGGAGTTCCGTTCTACCCTGTGCAAGGTAGGAGGCCGTTTTCCGACAACGCATCAGGACGCACGACGCGGAACCAACAGCGTGTGGAAACAGCTCGCAAATCAATGGGCACTTGTGACCGGAGCCTCCTCGGGGCTCGGTGAGGAGTTTGCGCGCCAGTTGGCATCCCGTGGAATGCATCTGGTTCTCGTCGCCCGCCGGCGCGAGATGATGGAAACACTGGCTGCCGAACTGCATCTGCAACACGGCACCCACTGCCACGTTATCCAGGCCGATCTCTCTGATCCCGCGGAACCAAAACGTGTTCTCGACGAGATCGCGGCCGCCGGCATCACCATCGAATTGCTGGTGAACAACGCCGGGTTTGGCATCGTCGGCGAAGTCGACAATGTCGATCTGGATCGCGTGCTGCTGATGATCCGATTGAACATCTCGGCACTGACGGAACTCACGTATCGCGTGCTGCCGGGAATGCTGCAACGCGGTCGCGGCGCCATCCTCAATGTCTCGTCGCTGTCCGCCTTCCAACCGGTCGCTTACATGGGCGTGTACGCCGCCAGCAAGGCCTTCGTGCTGCATTTCAGCGAAGCCCTGCATTGCGAATTGTTGGACCGCGGCATCACGGTGACAGCGGTCTGCGCCGGAGTCACCCGGACACCCTTTTTCGACATCGCCGGCGCTTCGGGATGGCTGCAAAAGCACGCTTCGCATCCTGTCGACTTTGTCGTGAAGCGAGCCCTGAAGGCACTGGTCCGAAGGCAGCAATTCACCGTCCCCGGCTGGCGAAACTACCTGCTGACGCTGGTGGTTCGAATCGCGGCCCGATCGCGGGTGGTCAAAGAGTCCACGCGGTTCTTCCGTCCGCGGCGGAAGGACAAACTGTCATCGGCCGCGCCGGAACCTGCGAAAGATCCGACGACTGACTCCTGACGGCCCCCTGGTTTCACCGCAGATTTTGCGGAGAGTGCCAGATCTTCCGAACAACCACGGCGACCAAGAATTGCGTGGCCTGTTGCTGCGGCACGCCGTCACCGAGCGATCGGGCTTTCGCCATCACCGGTGTGTTGATCAACCGGACCTGAAAGACATGGCGGACCAGTTGACGCGCGACTCGTGGGATGTCCGGCGTGAATCAAGAACCAGCCCCGAACCGACGTTGGCTGTTCCAATGACCGAAGGCCGTTAACCGGACGACCAACCGCAGGACAGGTTTTCTACCTGTCCGTTGTACGGTCGCCTCTTTCGCCAAAACTCATCCGGTGCAACGAGCATCCGGACTGATCAATCGCCGGTTCCAGACTGCGACCAGCTACTTGCCGGGTTTGGCGGCGGGGGTGGATTGACCGGAGTCCGCTTGAGCCGGATGCAGCACGAACAGCATCCGGACGGCACGATTGCCCGCATCGTTGCGCACCGATTTCTCCGCGGGCAACTGCGCGACGGACGCGATCTGACGTCGCCCCGCCTGGTTCTCGAAGCCGCCGTACTGCTGCTGTGCCAATCCACGGCTGCGCGGGGAATACTGAGACACCGAATTACTCGGCGGAACATGCAGAACTTCGTAACCGACCTTGCCCGGGGAAACAGAGTTCCGCTGTTCATCCCCACCACTCTTCCGGTCATTGGCAGAATTCCTGGCCGCTTGAGGCAGCGGGTTCTGCGTGCCGTCTTTGCCCCCTCCCAACGCCTGTGGCGGGGAGGGATTCGTCACCGGACCGGCGGCGAGTTGACCGGAGTTGCTGCGCAGGACCAGCGCATCAACGAACTGTTGGGCTTCCGCCATTTCCGATTCCTGCCGCTTGTCCGCCGACTTCTGTGAAGCGGTTTCTTGTTTCTTCGACAGCGACTCGGCGAGTGCGGGATTGCCCGCCAGTTGCAGTGGCAGTTGCGAAGACCAATCGACGATGTCGGGGTGTTGGGTGACGTCATTCAGGGCCTGAGCCAGTCGATCGGCGGGTGCGACGGCGTAGACGACAACCAGATCGTCACCGGCTCGCTTGGTTTTGTTTTGGGTGCCATCGCGGGGCTGGTTTTCCGGCTTCCCCAGCAGAACCAAAATCTGTTCCGTAGCCCGGTCAATGTCGACCACCATCAGATCGACGACGGCCGCATTGTTGTCGGGATCGGCCGCCTGCGGCACGAACGTGTACATCTTCCCCTCCTGCAACTTTTCGAGGAAGGACTGATTCGACAGCAGGTTGGAATAGTTGTCGATCTGCGGCGCATCAACAGGCGCGGCTTGTGAAGGAGCCGCACCCCCAGCGGCACCGCCATTCCCGAAACCTTGATTTGCCGCTCCAGCATCGCGGAGATCCGCTTTCCCCGCCCCCTCCCTGCTCGCCAAACTCTTGGGGAATCGCTCTGCATCGGCCGTCCCCTCCGCGCGTCGCATCAAGGGACCACCACCACCCGCTGGAGTCGCGCTCCTCGGACGAGGCGCTGATAGTTTCGACGCTTCTGAAGGACCACGAAGAAGCTCTTTTTCGTTCAAGTCAGCCAGTGGCTGCCCCATCCCTCCGGCGGGACCAAACGCTGGCGCAGCGTCGGCCATCGCAACGTCGGGAGCCGATGCCGGCGTTTCCGAAGTTCGAGTCTTGTCAGTCAAGGCGACCGGAGCGTCCCGCCGCGGAGAGGTGTCAGCCATGTTCACGACGATCGCGTAAACGGCCGCAGTCGTGATGCACGAAACGAACGCCGCCCGCAATTGAAGCCATACGTGGCGCGTGGAAGGAGTTGCCGGGGCAGGCGCACGGACCGGCAACGGCAGTTGATTGGTCTGCCGCTGGATGTTGCCAGCCAACCCGACAGGGGCGGATTCGCGGGGAAACGAATGCAACAGGGCCGACAGCCGGGCGGTTTCATTCAGCTCGCGCTGGGCTTCGTCACTCGCCGCCAACAGTCCCTCGACCGCCACCCGCTCGTCGGGCGAGACTTCGCCATCGAAGTAGGCCGAGATCAATTCATCGGGAACCTGCGGGTTCATGGTTCTTGCTTCTTCCTGCCGGACATCCGGCCGACTGATCGCTCAACAATACTTGATGGGCGGGATTCGGGCGGGGTTGGTTCTTGGTGGGGTCGATCCAAAAACCGGCCCATGAACGGGGTGTTTCGGGTTTACAGCAGATCGGTCTTACAGCAGTTCGGGTTTCAGGAGCAACGCCAGTTTCGCCCGCAGTTCCAACCGCGCCCGATGAATCCGGCTGCGGACGGTTCCCAGCGGCACGTCCACCACTTCGGCGATCTCTTCGTAACTCATGCCATCCATTTCCTTCAGCACCAACGCCGTCCGAAATTCCTCGGACAATTCCGACAGGGCCTGACGGACCAAACGCTGTCGGTCCGACACGTCCATTGCGTACGACGGTTCATTCGACGGATTGTCGTCACTCGGTTCCAGACCACTCTCCTCGCGACGCAGTTCGACGGAAACCGACATTCGTCGCGTCTTTCGTCTGGCACTGATGGAAGCATTGAGAGCGATCCGGAACAGCCACGAGTAAAACGCCGCCTCGCCCTTGAAGCTCGACAGCTTCTCGAAGGCATTGACGAACGCCTCTTGTGCGATGTCTTGGGCATCTTCGGCGGAACCCAATGCATGCAGCAGGCCATGATATAAACGATGCTGATACCGCTCGACGAGTTGCCCGAAGGCTTCGCGTCGACCAGCCAGGCACTGGTCAATCAGGGTTTGGTCGGGTGGAGCGTTCACGATCACCGAGTCTCAGACGACCGTCTGCGGTCGAGAGTTCCCGACATGTTGATGGGTTTGACGCTGTTTTCGCCACGTGGTCAGGCGGATTGTAACGGTTGGGCTGGGACGACGGGCCTTCGTCACCTTACCGCCGCCGGTGTCCTGGAGACAGGACGTGCCGGGGTTCCGGACATCGGCTCGGTGCAAATCGGCTCGCGGATCGCCGGGCGGCGGCTGAGCCAGACAATGTAACCGATCGCGATGAGAAACATTCCCGCGCTGATCCATTGCGAGATCGTCAACTGCGGCCCGAGCAATCCCGGTTCATCGTTGCGGATGTACTCGATCAGGAACCGAGTGATCGGGTAGATGGTCAGGCCGATCGCAAATACTTCACCGTTGCGACGGCGTCGGCTGAAGTACCACGCCGTCAGTGCCGCCAGCACGAA
>JANMLE010000570.1:0-2149 GCA_031372385.1 Planctomycetota bacterium
AACCCTGAGCCAACGGCGAAGGTGGTGAGTGCCATCGCTCCGAATCCCGGTGAGCCGAGCGGGCTGTCACGCGCAACCTTCGCCGTTGGCTCAGGGTTAAATGAAATCGATGAGTACTCAAGCGAGTACGGAGCGCACTCAAGCCAACACGGGCGGCAGCGCGTCCGGCTTGCGACGGAAGCGCTGTGCCCGTGGAGGGAGACCTGTCAGCAACCCGCCTCAGACGGTCTTGCTTTTGCGGGCCTTCTTGGCCTGGTTGGCGGCTTCGCGTTCGGCGGCGTCCACGCGTTCGACCAGTTTCGTCGCCTTGCCCACGCGGTCGCGCAGAAAGAACAGCTTGGCGCGGCGAACCTTGCCGTGACGCTTCACGTCGACCTTGGAGATCTTCGGGGAGTTGATCGGGAAGGTTCGTTCGACACCCTCACCGGCGACGATGCGCCGGACGGTGAAGTTTTCGCGGGTGCCGCCGCCGCGGCGGGAGATGACGATGCCCGAGAAGATCTGGATGCGCTCCTTGTCGCCTTCCTGGATCTTCGTATGCACGTCGACCGTGTCACCGATTTCGAAAACCAGCCGATCCGCACGGATGTGTTTCGACTCAACCAATGCAAGCATCTTGGGAATCATGTTTGTTTCCAATCTCAATCAGGGGGCGCGACCGGCCCGACCGTCACTCGTTTCAATCATCGCGACGGGCCGTCCGTCTGCGCCGTAATGTCCACTTCCAGCCAATTTCAATCCGCAGTCGGTTCCCCGGTGGGGGAACCGCGCCGCCGTCGTGTTCGTTCCAGGCTTTCCCGCTCCCTCCATTTGGCAATCTCACCGTGATTGCCGTTGAGCAGGATTTCGGGAACCTCCATCCCCCGGAATTCGCGGGGCCGGGTGTACTGGGGATACTCCAGCAGGCCGGACTCACCGAAGGAATCGTACTTGCTACTCGTCTCGTCTCCCAAAACGCCGGGCACCAAACGGATGACCGTGTCGATGACCAGCATCGCCGGAACTTCGCCGCCGTTGCAGATGAAGTCACCCGCTGAAATCTCCAGCGGCTTCAATCCCTCGGCAATCCGTTCATCGAAGCCTTCATACCGGCCACACAACAACAACAGTCTTTCGTGCGTCGCCAGTTCCCGCACCAAGGACTGATCGAGCCGCCGCCCCTGGGGCGTCAGCATGACAAGTTGTCCCGGCAAACTGGCGTCCGCTTGGACGGCTTCGACACACGCATACACGGGCGGGCAGGCGATCAACATCCCCGGCCCACCCCCGTACGGAGTGTCATCCACCTTCTTGTGGCGGTCGGTCGACCAATCGCGGATGTTCCAGAGCCGGACATCCACCAGTTGTTTCTCGATGGCCAGCTTCAACAGGCTTTGTTGAAGGTAGCTGTGAAACAATTCGGGAAACAGGCTGAGAACATCGAATCGCATCTCGGTCGACCATGCATTCTGGGCGATGACAAATCACGGGCGGTGCCACCGTCCGTGACCTGACACGCTGGATCATTCAGCGGGGGCTTCGGCAGGTGCCTCGCCCTCACCCTCGGCAACCGGTTCCGCCGGCGGTGCCGGTTCCTTCGGAGCCTGCATCGGCGGCGGTGCGGCGGCGACACCGAAGCGGTTGGTCTTCACCTTCTTCACCAGTGTGGCCACCCGTTCGGACATGCTGGCGCCGACCGACAGCCAGTAATCGACGCGATCCAGCTTGACGCTGACCCGCTTCGATTTGTCGGCGACCGACGTGTCGTACCAGCCCACTTCCTCAATGGCTTTGCCTTCGCGATGGACCCGTGAGTCCATCACGCAGATGCGGTAGAACGGGCGATGCTTTCGTCCGATCTTCTTCATGCGGATTCTAACTGCCACTCAATTCTCCTTCTGTCGAATTCCAACGGGTGCTGACGAATCTTGAGCGATCAACATTGATGAGCCCGGGGGCTTGCGCCTAATGGCACTCACTGTGGGCGATTTCAAATCTCTGTTCGACGTAGCTGAATTCGCAAGAATTCAGCCGGTTTCGGCGATCCTCTGAACTCTTGCGAGTTCAGCTACAGACTAAAGTGAGTGCCATTGGGCTTGCGCCGTCCGGCTCATCTCGATCTCGCGGACTACCGATTTTTCTTCTTCTGCTTCTTGGCCTCTTTGCGGGC
>JANMLE010000631.1:0-6995 GCA_031372385.1 Planctomycetota bacterium
AAGCGAGGTGCGAAGCCAAGCTTTGGCAAGACGGTGGCCGTGACACCATCAACCGGCAACCCGCCCATCAAGGTCGCCACTCTACCGTGACGTTCTGGCAGACCACAAAGGTGTGCGGAACCGCTGCCGTTTTCGGTTTCGCGGACGATTTCTTCTCCGCCGCTTCGACGATCTCTCTTTTTGAAAGAAACCTCAAATGACGACTCGTGGTTTTTCCCTATTACTGTTCCTGGCGTTCGCCCTGTTCTTGAGACAGTCCGAAGCGCAGGCCCAATCGAAAACGCAAAACCTGGTGATTGGCGTTCCCGCCACGATCAAGGCCAATTCGCAGGCCACCTTCACCGCGACGCTTTCCGATTCCTGGAATGGCACGAAGCTGGGATCGCGCATGGTCGCGTTCAGCGTGGGCCAGGAGAACTATCTGACGAACGCGGGCAGCTATCCCACGTCCAGTGTGGGAGTGGCCACGTTCCGCTGGACCTTCACTCAGCCCGGCCGCTACCGCGTGGTCTGCTACGTCCTGGATGGCTCCGGATATCTCTCCCAGCGCGCGACGGCGATCGTCACCGTCAACTAGCCCATTCTCCCTGACAGCGTTCACCCACATCCCGATGAGGTCTTGTCATGTTGCACAGTATCCGCAGATTCCTGATCGCCGCCCTTATCGTCTTCCAGCTTCAGCTCGTTTCACCGGCGGGCGAGTTCCAGCGTTCGGCCGACAAGCGCTACGTCACGTTCAATCACGGGACGTTCAACGTCGGCTTCGACACGCTTTACGGAGGTGCGCCGCTGGACGTGCGCTATCAGGGACGACGCATCATCCACAACCATGCGGGCGAGGGATTCCAGTTCACGATTGAAACGGGACAGGATTCGACGCAGGCGGGCGCGAACGGAGTCGACCCCTTCCCGATTGCCAGGCTGATTGATCCGTCGGCCATTGCCGCGAGATTGGGGTATTTCGCGCGTGAGGTGGAGTTGACGAAAACGAAGTACACCGTACGCGGCTTCTTTCCGTTCTTCTGGTACTCGTTCGACCCGATGGACGATTTCATCCCCAAGGCGACCCCCGCACAAACGGGCTGGCGGACCATGTATTCGCGGGGAAGCTTTCCTGAATCGGCCTTCTACAACTTCGGCGTTCCGATTTGGTTCGAGTCCTCGATTACTCGTCCCGCCGGCATTTTCATGGTGGGGAATGAGATGGCTCAGAGCGACGAAGATCCGATGGTTCGCATCCGTGAAGGGCGAGTCGCTTTCAAGGTCCGCGTCTCTCTGGCGGAAGCCTCTGCGGATGCGTTCGCGGGAGTCATTTACCGCAAGTCCCTCCAAGGTCGTCCGAGCACGACGATGGACGAATGCTATTCGGCTCCCGGCTATATGCTGCTGGTCAACAAAGCGGGCGGAGTGCAGGTTCTCGGTCCGCGCGGATTGCTCTGGGACGGCGGAGTGCAGCCACTGGCGAAGAACACGGTGAACAAGAACGGAGTGCTCATCGAGATTCGCACGCACAACGCCTTTCCAAGCCACCAAGAGGTGTGGATTGAAAACCAACTCGTCAAGGTCATCGATGCCAAGCTCGATCCCGCCCCCGCGCTGGGACCGTATATCGGAGTGATCGCTTCCTGTAACACGGGGCGCATCCGCTTCTCCGAGCGGCAGGTCTTCGACGTCAGCATGGAGACGGAAGCGACCTACCTGACCAGAAGCGATGGCGGCCTGCAATCGTTGCTCACCGTTCGCAACGCTCCCTTCGTCACCAGCAAAATGACGCTCTATCGAGTCAACCATGTCGCCTTCCTCGACCATACGCCTGCGTCCTCGGACTTGCGGGCCATTCGCGGCGACGACGAGATCCCGTTGACCGAGAGCGGAGCCTACCTGCCGCGTCTGTTCGCCCCGAACCGGAACTCGCTGTCTCTGTGGGCGGGGCGTCGCGATCAGACGCAGGGACTCGCCTGCGATCCCCTCTTGGCAACAGTCGATGGCCAGCATTCGCCCGGAGCACACGGGTTGCTCGCGACTCCTCCCGCAATCCTGCACCTCAATGCACTTCCCCTCTCGGCCAACGACGCGCCGATCGAAGCCACCGAAGTGAAGCTGGGAGCCAAGTGGTATCCCTTCGACGGCCCCTGACTCGTGCCGACATTGGCCACACAAGGCCGAACGATGGGAATTGGGCGGTATCTTTCGATTCGCATGTCAGCTCACCCGTGGGACAAACCTGGAGATTTCCCATGTCGGGACTTCATTCGTCACGTTGTCGGCAGGATTGGGCGCGCGGGGTGCAGGCGGACGACGGAGTCGGCGTCACAGCGCAGACGTTTGAGTTGCTGGTGGCCCCCGTGGCGGACACTCCTGCGATCACCCCGGCGGCCATGACGCTGAACAGGATCACGATGTGTGGCCTCGTTGCCAGCCGCAACACCGTGGATGGTGCCGAGGTCACGCACTTCAAGGTGACGAACATCGTCAACGGAACGCTGTATCTGCACGACGGGTTGACGGTCGTCCCCAACGGATGGTTTCTAACATTCGCGCAGGCCAACGCCGGGCTGCGATTCAAGCCGGCGACCGGCTTTTGTGGCACCGCCACCTTCGACCTCCGCGCCTCCCTCTCGGCCACCGACGCGGGTTTGGGAGGAAGCGTGGTCAAGGGCCAGATTCTGGTGACCCGGTAGTCACATACACGGAGCCGGCTCTGGGGCGGAATGGCTGGGGTCGAGTCTCGCAGAGATCAAATGGGGCAGGAGTCGTTGTTTGCCTGTTGACGCAAATCTACGACTCCTGACCCCGTTGTTCAGGACTCTTTGAATCGATCTGACCCCGTTGTTTTCTCCACTCCCCCTGCGGACGGAATTGGAAGAGCAGTCCGAGATCGCGAAACTGCGGAGGGAGATGCGAAAGGCTGAACTGGAGTTTCTTGCCGTTCAGGTCGACACGCACGGGCAGATTCTCGGCCAGCGCGTGACGCAGGCTGAGATCAAACAACTGCGGACGACTCTAGCCCTGTGGGATCGGCACGTCCAAACGGTGAGGATGTTCGCCGTGCGGCCCAGCGGCGCTCAGAAAGGTTCGGTGGTGCTCGGACTGCTGCGGTCGGTGCGCGTCGAGAAAGCGCTGGCCGAAATCGTCGATCAGCCCGCACCGCCGATTTCCGCCGAGAATTTCGATCCGCATCTGTTTCGCGGAGTCGACGGGCGAACTGGTGGCACTCCCCGAAAGTCTGCTGGAGTTTGCCGAGCGAAAGGGTCACGCCTCCACGCTTGCCGCGCTGCAGTCGCAATGGCAGGTGTTGGAGGCCGAGCTGGCCTCAACCGGAGCAGCGTCCGCTTCACAGCGCCAGGCGATGCAGCGTCGGTTGAACGACGTGCGGCAAGTCGCGGCGTCAGCGACTCCCCCGGTTCGAGCTCAGTCGAACATGATTCTGGATCGCATTCAGAAGCTGCTCACCGAACTGCGACATCGAACCGAATGCCGGGAGTTGGCCGGCTTCCTCGAACATCACGGACATGCGTTTGCAGGCGGCACGGTGGAGGCGTTGCTGGAACATGTCGTGGCTTACAGTCTCGTGCCACGCCACGGCAGCGTCCCGCAGCGGCTGCTCAGCAAACTGGCCACCGTTCTCGCCCATTCGGCCAACGACCAGTCGCTGACAGTTCGCAAGCGTCTCGACAAACTTCGCGGCAACGGGTCGTTCATGATGCCGGATGACGAGCCATCGAAGTCCACGAAGGATGGTTCAACAAAGGAGTCCGCCATCCCACTGAATGATGACGTGACCGACAAAAGTCGCTTGGACAGCGCTTCGTAGCACGGACGCCTCGTCCGTGGGCGAATGTTACGCGCGATTTCAAACGCACGGACGAGGCGTCCGTGCTACGGGGACTTTTGTCGGTCACGTCAACCCTGTTGGCGAACTACATCCCCGGTGGACTCATGCCGTGCGGAGCATCATCCGGTGCATTCGACGGTGGTCCGAACAGTCGCTGCATGAATCGTCTCATGCGGATCGTCCAGATCGCCTGCTTGCGCATGTAGTTCAGCGAGTTGAAATCGTCGATCGATTTCGACGGCAGAATGCTCATGGAAGACGGCAGGTTGGTGATTTCAAACCCCATGTACGTCTGTTCGGCGTACGACAACTCTGAGGCAATCGAGACGGTCGCGAGATCGACAAACGGATGCGTGGCCACGTCCCACGGCAGCAGGGCGTTGAGGATATCGGGCGCATCGGACGGACTGGCTTCGTGCAATTGCAGTTGCAGGATGTAGCCGATCGGACCTTGCTTGAGCCGGTCACGCCATTCGTGGTTGAGGTAGTTGACGCTCTTGGCCTCATCCTGCGGCAGGCACTTCTGCTGCGCGAGGATCGACGCTTGCGCGACATCCGCCTCGCACATGTCCACGTAGGCGGGATTGGGTTCGTCGAGTTCCGGAGCATGACCGGCGCTGATCAGCTTGAAGCGGGCATAGCGCACCTTGCCGTCGCGGGACTTCCAGCCGAACGGCGTGTGGCTGTTGTAGTACATCGTCGCGTAGGACGTCGGTGCCCGGCGGAATGCCGACGCCGCCGAACGGCGACCCCAGCCGTATTTCTTGTAGTACTTCTCGTACTGCGTCGTCCCCTTCCGATGTCGCCAGAAGGCGAACTGCAGAAACGTCCGGGCGGTCCAGAAGAAGCAGTGTTCGCCCGTGTTCATCTGAATGTCGAGCGGACTGTCGAAATCGGTGTCGGCGAACTTCACCGTGGCGCTGCGCACCTCGTTGACGCAATCGTCGAAGAACGACACGCAGCCATGACGAATCCGGCAGGGAAACTCGCGGCCGGGTTCGAAGAAGTCGGTGGCGGGAAACTGCGGGTTGTCCACGATTCGCAGTTTGCCCCGGCCGGCGGTGCCTTGATTGTGCGACATGCGCCGACGCCGGGCACCCGCGCCCAGCGTGATCAGAAACATGAAGAATTTACCCCAGAACCACAGTACAAGCCTGTTCCACATGTGCGTTGCGCCCTTTCATCAGTGCTTCAAATCGGTGGTACATCAAGACGACGAATTCCAAATGCCGAAGTGAGGAAACCGCTCGCCTCCTGTAGGCTTGTCGCTCCGCCGACAAGCGTCCCGTCGGCGGAGCGACGGGACTACGGTAGGCTCCACTCCTCCAACAATTGTTTGGCCTTGATCAGGTCGGGTGTGCCGAAACCTTCGGTGAACCAGTGGTAGACGCTCGAAAGAGCCGCTTCTGCCTTTGCGGTCTGGCCGCGACGAAGCCAGATGCGGCCGAGAGACATTGTCGTGCGGAGTTCATAGGACTTCGCGTGCTGGCGAACGGCCACCGCGAGCGATTCGAGGTAATCGGCTTCGGCCTTGTCCAACTCGCCCAGATCCAGATGGAAGTCGCCGCGATAGCGCAGCAATTCGGCTTCCATGTGGCGCTCGCCGGATTGAATGTGCCCGAACGCCTCGTCGAGCATCTTCCAAGCTTCGTCGCGTGAGGGAGGAAAAGGGGATAGGGAGGAAAAGGGGATACAATATACTCACTTCATTTCATCGCGATCGGCCTTGCGCGGTCGGCCGCGCGAGCGAAATGTGGACTCCAATCCGAGTTGCTTCGCCGTAGACTCCTGCCACGCGTCAGTGCCGAAGGGGCGACCGCGCACCACCGATGTTCGCACCGCTTCGAGTTCCGTCTTCGTCAACGCTCGATTCACTCGGGCGACCCAATCCGTCGGACGTGGAATCGGCCACGGGCACAGGACCGGCTTGGCATCGTTCTCTGAAGGATGCATCCAACGCCAGAGGCTGCTCCAGCGCCACTCATCGGCTCGTTCCGAGAGGGTCGGTCGCACCGGGTTGCGTTCCACATAACGCAGCACTGTGTACAAATGATCGTCCGCTTCGATAGGAAATGACTTGTACGTTCCCTGGTACAGATGGCCGGTCCCGACCGTCCGGCGATGCAGGTGCCAGCGGCGCACGTGCGTGGTTGTCAACCGCTGCATGAACCGCCCCAGGTCGCCATCATGCAACGGCCAGAGCACCAGATGCCAATGATTTGGCATCAGGCAGTAGCTCAGAATCCGGACGAAAACCTGCTCCTGAGTCTCGGCCAGAACCTTTTCAAAAGCGGCGTAGTCGGCTTCCTTGTCGAAGATCTGATCGCGCGCATTGCCACGGTTGAGAACGTGAAAGATCATTCCTCCGGGGGCGTGGCGGGCGGTACGTGGCATACACCTGAGACTATTCGCTTCGCACGACACAGTCAATAATCAATTGGACTTATCCCCTTTTCTTCTTCTCGATGATCGCGCAGTAGGCCTGAATCTTGATGCCGTTCCGGTTGTGGCTCAGCAGGTGGCGGCAGCCCAGCAGGTGTTTGAACTGTCGGAAAAAGATCTCGATGGTCCAGCGGTAGGCGTACAAGAGCGCGATGATTTCGGCGGGGACGTCCAGCAGGTTGGTGGCGATCCGCAGGAAGCCGTCGCTGTCCACGCCGGATGAGCCGCCTTGGTATTTCCCCTTCGAGACATGCGGCTTGATCTTCACGATCACCAGTCGCATCGCGTGGTTGGGTCGGTCGGCGGCCTTGCCCGATTGGCCGAACCGCACGATCTGGTCCGACAGCACGTTCGCCGCGCGGTCCGCCTCGGTGAGGAAGCGCCGCGGCGAAAGCGGCACCGTGAAGTGGCGGCTGCACACGCACTTCGAGGTCGACCGCCACGTGCCGTCGCGGATCGACGTGACTCCCAACGGTGGCGGCGAACACGACGAACGCGCCGTCCTGAACCGGACCATCGAGTCCGACCGGCTGTACGTGATGGACCGGGGCTACGCGAAGTTCAAACTGTTCAACGACATCGTCGCGGCCAAGTCGGGCTACGTCTGCCGGCTGCGCGACAACAGCGTCTACGAGGTCGTCGAAGACAAACCGCTCACCGACGCCGACCGCGCGGCGAACGTGCTGTCGGACCAGATCGTGCGGTTCGGCAAGTCCGG
>JANMLE010000712.1:0-1170 GCA_031372385.1 Planctomycetota bacterium
GTAGGCGCGGAACTCGCGGCCAAATCCTCGGTCCAATTCATCCAACTGCCGTTCGTCAAGCTGAGCGTCGCCCGTCAGAACACGGCCGACGGCGCGGCGACGTTCGATCACCGTCTGGCGATGATCCTGCACAATGCCCGCCATCAACAGTGGGACGAAATGTGGAAGCACGTCGACGCCGCCGAAGCGCAGGCCGTCGACAAGCCCGGTGTCCGCTGGATGCGCACGCTCCTGCTGGCGACGATTCGCCGGAACGAAGAGGCGAATGCGCGGCTGCGCAAAGAGGTCACCGCACTGGTCGCGGCGGGGCAGCAGGACGATTTGTTTCTGGCGGAATTCAACCTTGATGAAGCGTCGAAACTGAATTCGTCCCCCGAGTTTGTGCAAGTGATCGAGGCGTTGAAGCCGGTCTACGAGCGACAGCCGGCCGATGTGGCGGCGATGTCGACATGGATGCAACGACTCGCCGATGTCCACAGTCAGGCGGGCCATCACGAGCCGGCGCTGGCCTTGCGGCGGACTCAGGCGGAATCGGCTCCGTGGAACGTTCATGCGCAGTTGCAGTATGCCCGGCTGTTGTCGCAGGCGGGTCAGCACGATGCGGCCCACGCGTGGCTCCGCAAGGAACTCGACCGGCCCGTGAAGCGCTCTGAGCAGGATGACCAATTGCTGCGCAGCCAGATCGTCGACCTGTACCGCGCCCAGGCTCGTTGGGCAGACATGCTCGCGTTCACCACCGACTGGATCGGACGCCAGCCGGATACGACGGCGACGATTTCGGCATACGACCAGCACCTGTCGGCGCTGGTCATGAACGACCCATTCGACCACGCCAACGCATTGGCGCAGCAGTGGTTGAACGACGCGCGCATCGAAGGGAAGCTCGCACCGGACCGGCTCGCCCGGTTCTACTCGGCGCTCTATTTCGCACAGGGCAACGCTTCCAACCCATCCCATCGCATCGACGAGCGCTGGCACGAACCGCTCGGTGAGTTGGTCCGGTTCTTCCTTCGGCATCCGCATCACGCGGACATCGCCGCGCGGATCATGACGCATCACCACTTCCAGCAACAGGAAGTCGCCGACCAACTGCGCGGTGAATTCCTCACGCTGCTGCGGTCCGATCTGGCGAAGTTGTCCCCCAGTCAAATCAGCACGCTGGTCGGTTGG
>JANMLE010000757.1:0-1254 GCA_031372385.1 Planctomycetota bacterium
GTCACCACGATCACGCACATGTGCATGGAGACTCACGGTTCCCACGCGACATGGGATGGCGACAAGTTGAACGTTGAACTCTCGACACAAAATGTCTCGGGAACCGCCGGTCAGTACGTCAAGCCGCTGGGTGTCGATGCGGCCAACGTGTCGATCCACTGCGACTTCATCGGCGGCGGCTTTGGTTCGAAGTTCGCCGTCGATGAGTGGGACGTGGCGTGTGCGAAGCTGGCCAAGACCACCGGCAAGCCGGTTCGTTTGATGCTCGACCGCGCCACCGAAATGCAGATCGCCGGGAACCGGCCGTCGGCGTTTGTCGATGTCACGGTGGGCTGCGATGCCGACGGCAAGATCACTGCGTGGGACAGCCATCACTGGGGGACGAACGGTCCGAAGGGGGGCACGGTGGCGTTGACCGTCACGCCGTATGTCTTCAATCCGCCGAACAAGACCAGCACGGCGACGGGGATCATCACGCACTGTGGTCCGGACCGCGCCTGGCGCGCGCCGAACCATCCCCAGGCGTGCGCTTACACCGATACCGCTCTGGACGATCTGGCTGCCAAGGCTGGCATCGACTGCCTGAGCTTCTTCCAGAAGAATCTCGACCTGACCAACCTGCCCAACATCTACGGCCCCGAGTTGGAAATCGCGGCCAAGCTGATGGACTGGAAAACCAAGTGGCATCCGCGAGGGCAGGGGGCCGGCAAGGGTTCGGTGAAGTACGGGGTCGGTCTGGCTCTCCACACTTGGGGCGGCGGCCCACACCAATCGAACGTCCTGTTGAAGGTTCATCCCGACGGCACGGTCGAGATCCTGATGGGAAGCCAGGACATTGGCACCGGAACCCGGACCTGCATCGCGATGGTGGCCGCTGAAACCTTCGGCATCCCTCTGTCGTCCGTGAAGGTGAACATCGGTTCCAACAAGTATCCGCAGGCGGGTCCGTCGGGCGGCAGCACGACGATCGGTGGCGTCTCCGGTCCGACGCGCCGCACGTCGCAACAAGCGCTGTGGAAGATCTTCGACCTGGTCGCCGGCAAGTACAACGTCGATGCCGCGACGCTCACCGCCAAGGCCGGCAAGATCGTGTCGGGAGCCAAGGAGATCTGCACCTGGCAACAGGCGGCCAGCCTAGTCGGCCCGATGGCTCTCGAACTGACCGGCGGTCCCGTGACCGAAGAGGAAGGTCTGACCAGCAAGCAGGTCGGCGGCGTCCAGATGGCCGAAGTCGCCGTCGACACGGAAACCGGC
>JANMLE010000771.1:0-4756 GCA_031372385.1 Planctomycetota bacterium
TTACACCCAAATCGTTTTGGTGCGCGCGAATCAAAAGGATCGCGAAGGAGAAGGCGAAGCGGTGATACCAGACCGTGGCAGGGAGACACCGCTCGTGTCGCGACACACCGAGTAACTCTCGGAAGTAGAAAATGCACAGCCGCATAGCGAGGTAAGGCTCGTCAGCGACGCCTGCGCGCGGGCACCGTCGGTGCCGATGATCTGGTCCGGACGCGATCCGAACCACCACGGGGCTGGGGATCATTCCACTTCCTGATGGCGGACGAACTCCCCACTGGTCAAGCCGCCTGCCGACGCCATCGCGCTGCTCGATCTGCTCGAATGCCAGGACTGCCCATTTGGGAGTGCTGTAGCTCAACACATCCTTACAACTTTTGGCACACCGCTATAGAAGCTGACCTTGGGCGTCGCGAATCAGGAAGAAAGTCGCTACGCGACGATCCCAAAGCTCCGTCGAGCCGGAGCACTCCCAAATAGAACACTCCGCAATGTGCGGCTACGTTCCGGCCTTGGGTTCGGGGGTGATGATGCGCAGGACGCAGCGGAATCCGACGTCGGGGTGGGCCTTGCCGATCTCGCGGCCCTGGCGGTGCCAGGCGGACCATTCGGGACCGTTCCCTTTGACCACGCGCAGGTTGCCGTTGGCGGCCTTCTTGGGGCCCGGCCAGTTGTGGGGGACTTGGCCAGTTGTGCTGACCGCATCGCGGTGGGCGTGGTCCGAATAGATGTCGGCACACCATTCCCTCGCGTTGCCGGCGAGGTCGTACGTGCCGTAAGGGCTCATGTCGCTGGAGTACGCTCCGACGGTCGTCAACGTGTCGGGGGTTCGCTTGTTGGGCCAGATGGCGCGACTGTCTCCCCACGGTGTCCGCAGGCCGTTGGGACCGCGCGTCGCCTTTTCAAATTCCGCTTCGGTGGGCAGGTCCATGCCGGCCCAGCGGGAGTACAACTGGGCGACTCCCCAAGCGACACCCAGCACCGGAGTGCGCTGTGCGGCGGTCGGGTTCGTCGTCGTGGGGACCGGCTTCTTCTTGTCTTTCAAATCCTGCCGGTAGACTTCGAACTGCTCGACCGTGACTTCAAACATTTCCATGTAAAACGTGTCGAGATGGACCGAGAACTCGGGCTGACATTCGGACGGTCCGGAATTCGTGCCGACATGCGCGACGCCGCCCGGCACGAGAGCCATTACGGAACCGGTCTTCTCGCAACGAATCCGCAGAGGCAAGCCGTCGTCGGAGTAGCCCGCGTCTGGCAGCGCAACGAATCCGATGGGCAATGAGAAGCCCTTTTTGGGACTCCCCTTGGCAACCGGTTCGACGCTGGCGACGACCAGTCGCGTCGAATCGACGCCGCGCTGTCCCGCTTCGACGATGAACTGATCGTCAACCAGCGCGGTCTTGGGACCAACCTCCAAGGGCTGGTTGATCGCACTGACTTCGAACACGGACCGCGGGTCGGTGCCGGGTGGCAACGGCTTCGCCTTGGGATCATTCGTCGGCTTGGCCGCGACCGCCGCTTTCGGTTTGGCAGCGTTGGCCGGAGGATTGGGATTGGCGGCCGGTATCGTCTGGGGGGCGACCTTCGTCTGGGGCGTCTGGGGCTTGCCGCCTCCGCAGCCGATCGCCAGGCAGAGCACGACGACGAATCCGACGAGCCGAAGAGGCATCACGAGACCGGGCGTCAGTTTGTTCATGGCATGAAGATCCCGATGCACGAAACCGAGAAGAAACCGAATCGTCCGCAAGCAGAGCGGACGCCTACGTCCGTTTGTCAACGCGATGCCACATCCGATCCGAGCGGACGGTGGGATCGGCACATCAATTCCTCGCGTAGCACGGACGCCTCGTCCGTGCGGCCCCATTTGACAGATGCTCACGTTTTACAGCACGGACGAGGCGTCCGTGCTACGGGAACGCGCGTCGCAAACGTCCTGATTACCGGGGTGGATCCAACGTCACTTTCAGCGGGACTTCCTGCTTGTCGCGAATCACAATCACGTCGACTTCATCGCCCGCTTTGAACTTTCGCAGCGCGGCATCGAAGTCGTCCAGACCGGTGACCGGGTTGCCGCCGAGCTTCACGATGCGATCGCCCGCCTTGAGCCCCCCCTTGTCTGCGGGGCTGCCGGGGGCGGCACCGCTGATCGCATAGCCGGGTTCTTCATTGCCGAACTCCGGGATCGTCCCCACGTACGGTCGGGTGCCGCCGCGCGTCGGCTGGGCGCTTCCCTTCACCTCGACGTATTGCGGCCGTTCCGACGATTCGATCGTGGCCGTCGCCAGCTTTTCGAGCAGGTTGACGACGCGGGCAATTCCGTCGATGTTGAGCTTTTCCCAGTCGTCGCCGGGACGGTGATAGTCGGGATGCTCACCGGTGAAGAAGTGCAGCACGGGAATCTTCTTCGCATAGAACGAGGAATGATCGCTCGGTCCGAATCCTTCCGGTTTGAAGATCAGCTTGAAGCCGTCATCGCCGTTGAATTGTTTCAGTTCCGGTTCCCAGCGGGGGCTGGTTGCCGTGCCGTAGACGATCAGCTTGTTGTCCTCTTTCAGTCGACCGACCATGTCCATGTTGAACATCGCGACGGTCTTTTCGAGTGGGAACAGCGGCTCCTTGCAGTAACGCGCCGAGCCGAGCAAGCCGAGTTCCTCGCCGGTGAACGCGATGAAGACGATTCGCCGGGCGGGCTTTTTCGTTTCAGCAACCTTGGCGAAACGGCGGGCCAGTTCGATCAACGCGACTGTTCCCGAGGCATTGTCATCGGCACCATTGTGAACATCCGTCGAACCGGGTGCCGCCGAGTTCTGTCCGCCGCGCCCCACGTGGTCGTAGTGCGCTCCGATCACGACGGTCTCATCGGCCAGCGGACCGTCACCGTCGATGACGCCGATCACGTTGAAGACTTCGGACCGCACCTTTTCCATCGACAACGTGCCGCGGACTTTCCAGCCGGGGATCACAGCGGTGCGCGGCTTGAAATCCAGGTCGATCGCCGACTCCAGTTCTTCGAGTTTCTTGCCGAGTCCACTCAGCAGTTTGTCGGCCAGCTTCTGGGTCACATGGAATGCGGGCGGCAGCGGCTTGGTGTCACCGTGGCCGGCGTACCCGAATTTCATCAAGGCATCGTCGTTGGCGGTCGTGTGGCTCTGACGCACCGACTTCAATTGGTTCACGGCGGCGGTCAGCGCGTTGCGCGACTCCGTCTGCTTGTCGGCATTGGCCGGTTCCGTGGCGACGAGTTGCTCGGCCGCCCCCACCACCTTGTCATTCGCCTTGACGAGATCCTCGCGGCGTTTCTCCACCGCCTTGCGACCGGCGTACATGTCGTTCACGAACAGAACGGCGGCGGCTTTGTGTGCCACTGCCTGATTCATCTTCGACCTCAAGTCGGCGTGCCGCATCAGTGAATGCGCGGCCTTCACGTCCGCCTGACGCGGTGTCCGCCGCATGACGACGATCACCTTGCCGGCCACGTCGACTCCGGCGAAGTCGTCGTAGCCGTCGTCCTTCGATTCGACGCCGTATCCGCAGAAGACGACCTCCGCATCGAACGGCCCCGTGCCGGCGAACGAGCAGACCTCGAAGTCCTCGCCCATCTTCAGTTCGATGGTCTCATTGTTCGGTCCGAGAAACTGTAGCGAATTCGGTTCGGTCAGTTTCGCGCCGGTGGTCAGTTCGAACTTTTGGAACGCTCCGCCGGCACTCCGGTCGACGGCCAGTCCGGCCTTGGCAAACTGATCACGGACAAAACCGCCGGCGACGGTCAAGCCGTTGGTTCCGACCCCGCGGCCTTCGAGTTCGTCCGACGCCAGATACTTCACGTCCTCCAGCAACCGCGCTTTCGCCTCGGGCAGCGCCACTCGCAGCGCCTCACCCCGCAGAGGGAGCGACCACGCAGCGAGGAGCAGGACCGAACAGCAACCGACAGCACCGACACGCAGCATGATGAGTCTCGCAGGAAGGAGTTTACCGGGGGCTTGATTGTAGGCGGACGGAACGGCGAGATGAAGGATGTCGCTGGCAAAGACTTGAAGACGGTCATCCTTCGGCCGATGAACGGCGTGGTGTAGGACGGTTTTTCAAACCGTCCGCCTCGCGCATTTTGGGCTCTCCGCCTTTCCTATTGAACGTTGTGCGACGTGAGCGGCAGGGCGCTAGCCGCCCGTTCTTTGCTTGGAATCTCAACTCCATCACACCGGCGGCTTGCGCCTTGCCGCTCACGGGTGTTGTTCAACAGGAATGGCGGAGAGCCGCACTTCGGCAAACGGACGGTTTGAAAAAACGTCCTACTGCCGGACGGGAAATGGTTCGCCTGCCTGCACCGCTTCGCGTCGTCGTCTCAGACACTCGCGACCAGCAAGCTCGTAGTCTCGACAGACCTGCGGTCGAAATTCGTGGTGCTTGCACCGACGTGTGTCGTGATCGAACCACAGGCAGCTCTCCTGCGGTTCGTGACCGCGCCGCAGTCCCGAGAAATGGAAGTTGATTTCGTCGACCAGTTCCCGCGGCAAGTTGGCGGGTCGAAACGGATGCGGCTCGGAGTACTCCGGCCGCGAGGCATAGAACATGACCGGCGATCCGATTCCCAGACAGCAGGCCCCGCAGCCGTCACACGAATTCGGCGGAAGAATTGGCAGTTCGTCCATTCCCCGAACCTTGTCAGGTACAGAATCGGTGAGTCGTTGACGGCGTCGCCTGTTAGAGGCTGCCCGATAATCCGCCGTTGCGAGGGGGTCGGGAGTCTTTTTCATGC
>JANMLE010000777.1:0-2125 GCA_031372385.1 Planctomycetota bacterium
AGACTCTTCGCTGACGAGGTTCGGATTGTAGATCGAAGGGAGCAGCCCGCCGATCACGCTGGCGATCGTGGGTGGCGGCACGACATTGATCTGCGCCCGCGGGTGTCCCCAGATGAACAACCCCGACAGATGCTGCACCAGAATCTGAGTGACCTGCTCCAGCGTCTGCGGAGCATCCTCGACCCGCGCTCGTCGGGCCGCGTCATAGTCGAGCGTCACCGGTTCCCCGAGCAGCGGCGACACCGACTTCATCGCATCAAGCTGGTCGAGCGCCCGCAGAAACGAAAACACAAAGTAGGCATCATGCACCCGATCGGAAACCGGCTGCGGAAACGCCTGCCGCAGCGACGCGACAAGTTCAAGATACGGCGAAGTCATCGATCCATCCCGGGAGGAAACACCAGAGGCGCGAGGGTCAGAAACCCCGCCCGGCCAGTGTAACCACTCCCCGCCCCCCCGTCTTGCGGGTGACACGCAGCCCGTGTGACATGAGATCCCGTCCCTCGTTCCCAAGATCCGGCTTGGGAACGCCCGTCGTCGAAGCTCCGCTTGCCCTCGGTTCGCAATTGACGTCGGATTGCATTGGACCGTTCCAGAGTCGCTCGATAACATCCGACATCATCCCGGAGTGGCGAACATGCCTTGGTTTGATTTCTTTTGGACCGACGACCCCCAGCGAGAACCTCGCCCACGTCGCCGAGCATGGTCTCACTCCGGAAGACGTCGAACAGGTGGTCATGAATCCGGTCGAAAGGCTGACGAGCAACTCCAGCGGACGGCCCGCCGTCAAAGGCTAGACCCCCGACGGCCGCCACATCTTCGTTGTGTATGAGATGCTCGACGACATCACCGTGTATGTAGTCTCCGCCTACGAAATCTGAGGACTGAACATGCCCGCGCCAAAACTCTCCGCTCAACAAGTTCAACGCGTTGAAATCGTCAACACGCCGGATGGCCAGACGCACCGCCGCGTCTTCGTCAAGCTCACTCCCGAGCAGAAGGAATACTTCCGCCGCGCCCGCGCGGAAGAAGAAGCGGCCGGCCCGCCCAAGAAACTCCCCGCTCGGCCACGTCTGGAAATGGTCGTCGCACCAGAAGAAACGCTCCTTCTCGACGCTGTTGACCAGTACGCCGCCAAACACAACCTCCCCAACCGGGGAGCCGTTCTCCGCGTGGCCCTCGCGAAACTCCTCAAGGTCAAACTCGCGATCCCGCATCACGGCTGGCAGCCCGGCCGCGCCCGCAAACCCACCAAACGGCGAAAGCCCGCTACTCAAAAACCCAACTGAGCGATCCATCCCTCACGAAGCTGAGCTGAGCGAAAGACTCCGATGTTGTGTCCGCTCGCGGTGTGGCAGGCCTTCCGGGGAGGGAGATTCTGGGTGCCACGGTCAGGGAGTCTGCGACAGGACCGTGCTCTTCGGTGAGCGAATGTCGGAGGCCAGGATCACACCGTCTGTGGGAATGCCGTCCTTTTTGCGGTGATGGCTCCGTCAACAATCCACGTCTCTGCTTCATTCGCACGGCCACGCCCCCGTGTCGCCATTGAAGTTGAGGCGTGCCACTGCTTCGGAGTCCTCGGAGAAGCAGTGCCGATGGAGTGTCAACGCCCGTTCACACTGCTACTCCGAGGACTCCGAAGCAGTGGCACATCTTGTCCATATTCACAATCTGAGCCGGGCCACCCAGCCTGATTCTCAGCGGGGCGTCTGAACTCAGGCCGCTTGTCGCGCTGCGACCCGGACTCTCACAGCCGCCTCCGGTCCATCCTGCCGACTCGTGGAGGGAACTGCGCGGTGCCACGGTCAGGGAGTCTTCAACAGGACCGTGCTCTTCGGTGAGCGAATGTCGGAGGTCAGGGTCACACCGTCTACGGGAGGACCGTGCTGGTGGCCGTGATGGTTCCGTCAACAATCCACGTCTCTGCTTCATTCGCACGGCCACGTCGAAGAACTCCGTGACCGTGGCACCCGCACCCGGCGAGATTCAGAAATAGCCGTTGCGAGCTTGAGAAGTCTGCTCATCACGGCTGCTGTTGTGCGTTCTGCGTCAATACCGTGAAAAGCAACGTTGGCCAGTCCGGCGTGTCGAATGCGTAGTAACCGTCGTGAACAAGTTGTTTGTC
>JANMLE010000785.1:0-1081 GCA_031372385.1 Planctomycetota bacterium
GTCGTTGAACAGCCGCAGTTCGACCGCCTCGCCATTCGGCTTGTTCGTGTGCAGCCGCTTGGCCTTGCGATGCACGTTGTGAGCGATCAGAGCGTCGGCCGTCTGGAGAATCTCCGGCGTGCTGCGAAAGTTGTCCTCCAGACGGATCAGTTTCGTGTCGGGAAAATCCTGCTCGAACCGCAGCATGTACTCAATCTTCGCGCCGCGCCAACCGTAGATCGACTGGTCGGGATCGCCCACTGCGCACAGGTTCGGTTCCAACTGCGACAGCGCCTTGACGATCCGATATTGGGCTTGGTTGGTGTCTTGGTACTCGTCGACCAGGATGAAGCGGAAACGCTGATCCAGGTCCGTCCGCAGCACTTCATTCTCTTCCAGCATCAACGCGACATGCATCAGCATGTCATCGAAGTCGACCGCGTTCGCCTCCAGCAGGCGCTTCTGATAGGCGGGATAGACCTTGGCGACGACCGCCTCCAAATGTGTGCCGATCCCCTCACCGTACCGAGAGACATATTGCGTGGCGGTGAGCAGTTCGTTCTTCGCCTGGCTGATGCGCTGGCCGAGTTTCGCCGGTGGAAAGTGCGTGGCGTCGAAGTCGAGATCGTGCAGCACCTGCTTGATCAATTGCTGTTGGTCGCTGGTGTCGTAGATCGAAAAGTTGGGCTGCAATCCGACGGCCCGTCCATGTTCACGCAGCAGCCTGCCGCAGAAGCGGTGAAACGTGCTGACCCAGACGTGCTTGAAGGGTGGCAACTTCTGGACCCGGTCGGCCATTTCACGAGCCGCCTTGTTGGTGAACGTGATCGCCAAGATTTCCCATCGACGCACATGATGCTTATCGATCAGGTGCGAGATGCGGCGGGTGATCACGCGGGTCTTGCCCGATCCCGGTCCGGCCAGCACGAGCAGCGGCCCTTCGAAATGTTCGACCGCGGCCCGCTGCGGCGGGGTGAGATCATCGGCCGGTTCAGTCCAGTCATCATCGATCGACACGGCGGGCGGCACTCCGTTTAAGCCATTCAGGTCTCCGTTGCGGCGGGGGATTGTAACAGAGAGGGATCGTTACTGTAGTCCGGTC
>JANMLE010000822.1:0-2695 GCA_031372385.1 Planctomycetota bacterium
TGCTTTCTCACGACAACAACTGGTTTCACTACCAACTGAAGTTGTCCAAAGGTGAAGCGAAGCACGACGCCAAAGTTTCGGAGTTCTTGTGGGCCACCAAAGATTCCTCGGGTTGGGAGCGTCGCATCACGGTGTTCAACCCGAAGGGGAGTGCTTTCGTTCCGTGGCATCGCGGGGCGAAGCCGGAGATGCTGCACGAGACCGCCAGCCTGCACCCGCGAATTCTTCGAATGAACGGGGCGAAGGAACTTTCCGCGCCACTCCCCCCCAACGCCCGCGCGTTGACCGCTGTGGACCTAAACAGCAAGCATCCACTCTACAATCGTTTCGAGATGACACTCGGCTATCGCAGTTCATTGCGGCGCGTGGACGCGGCCAGCCCGAATCCGCCCTCGACGCCACTGGTCAGCGCGGCGGATCGAATCACGTCGGTCCCGGGCTTTCGCGGCGAGCGGCTGCCGCTGCTGCGGTCGATCATGCCCACCGCGATGACGTTTGACGACCGGTCCCGGCTGATTTTCACGTCACTCAAGGGACACATTTATCGGGTTGACGCGAATGAGTCCGGCCACTTGCCAACAGAGGCTTCCCTCACCCCAACTCACTCTCCCGAAGGCGCGAGCGCGGGGACAAGGTCAATGCCGATTGCCCCGCCGCTCAAGCTGACGACCCTCACTGAAGGACTCGCCGCGCCGTTCGGTGTGCTGTGGAAGATGCGTGAGAAAACCGGTCCTTACCAGGGACAGGACTGTCTCATCGTCGCGCACAAGCCTGAGTTGCTGGCGCTGTATCTGCCGGAAAAGAGGAATGAACTTCTTGAGCGACGCGTCCTGGCCACCGGTTGGGGTCTGACCGACGACTACCACGACTGGACCTGCGGTATCGCGCGGGACTCAAAGGGCAACCTGTTCATCGGTCTGGCCAGCGACTACACGTTCAAGAATCGGCCCAAGGAAAAATCCCGTTGGCGCGGTGACATCCTGCGGATCGATCCGGCGGGGAAGATCGAATCGATTGCGCGCGGGCTGCGCTATCCGACTGGGCTCGCCATCGACGACCAGGACCGGCTGTTCGTCACCGATCAGCAGGGGGTGCAAAACACGTTCAACGAGTTGAACTACATCCAAACCGGACACCGCTACGGCGTGCCGAGCCGGCACGAACCCGAGCCGAATGCGCCGGCCGATCCTCCCGCCGTGCAGATCCCGCATCCGTGGACGCGCAGCGTGAACGGGATTGTGTTCGTGCCACGAAGGCAGAGAGTGGAAGTCGGTGTTCGGGATTCGGGTGTCAGACAGCCGCTGGCTGTCGTGGTCCCCTCGCCCCCGTCTTCGGGGGAGTGGGCTAGGGTGAGGGGGCCGAATGGTGATGACGCTGCCCAATCTCAATCCGCCGAAGAAAGAACCCCTCACCCTAACCCTCTCCCCTCCAAGGCGAGGGGCGAGGGGACAGGAGCCGCGCCGCTGGCTCTCAACACTCGTCACTCGTCACTCGACTCCCTCGCCGGCCATTTCCTCGCGGCTGAGTACAACAACAACTCGATCATCCGAATGAGCGTGCAGGAAGTTGACGGCGTCGTGCAGGGGGCGGTCTATCCGTTCAGTCGGCCGACGTCGGAAGAGGCTCCGCTGTCGGCCACGCCCAACAGTGGCGGGACGCCGGTCCCACGGGACTCGTCAAGTTTCATCGGTCCGATCTGCCTCGGCATCAGCCCGGCGGGCGAGATCTACGTCGGCGGCTTTCAGGACGGAGGCTGGGCGGGTGGACTCAACATGGGTGACATCGTGAAACTCACGCCCGATGGTGAACTGCCGAACGGCCTGCGCGAAATCCGTGCGACTTCGCACGGCTTCGACCTCGAATTCTTCCACCCCGTCGACCCGACGCTGTCGGTGCAAACGAGCCAGTACAAACTCTCCGGTTACACGCGCGTCTGGAAGGGGGACTATGCGACGCCCGACTCGGGCCGGCACACCGGTGAGGTGCGGGCTGCCACGTTGAGCCGAGACGGACGAACGGTGTCGCTCGTCGTCGGCGGACTGAAGCCGGGTCATGTCTATGACGTGTCGGTGGGCGACATCGGCACGGGCGACAACCGCACCTTTTGGCCCGCGATGGGTCATTACAATCTTCACCGGATTCCACATTGAGGATCGGTCGGCATGTCAGCGAGTACGTTACGAACGGTCGTCATCACCGGAGCCACGCGCGGCTGCGGCCGCGCGATGGTTGATCGCTTCATCGAAGCGGGACACACCGTCGTCGGCTGCGGCCGGTCCGAGTCGCATGTCGCGCAACTGCGGAAACTGTTCGGGACACCGCACCGGTTCGACGTGGTCGACGTCGCGGACGACGGGCAGGTCGCCGCGTGGGCACGGTCGGTGATCGTCGCCGGGTTGGTTCCCGAACTGCTGCTCAACAACGCCGCGATCATGAACGAACCGGCACCGTTGTGGCAGATATCGGCGGCGGAGTTTCAAGCGGTGATCAACGTGAACATCGTCGGGACGGCCAACGTGATCCGGCACTTCGTCCCCGCAATGGTCGAGCGGCAGCGCGGCGTGATCGTGAACTTCAGCTCCGGCTGGGGCCGCAGCACGTCGCCCGAGGTCGCTCCGTACTGCGCCACGAAGTACGCGATCGAGGGCCTGACGCTGGCGCTCGCCCAAGAGTTGCCGCGCGGCATGGCCGCAGT
>JANMLE010000130.1:0-2702 GCA_031372385.1 Planctomycetota bacterium
AATATGGCTTCGACCGCCTTGCCGGCGGTGGTCTCGGTGTCGAACAGAACCTTGGCCTGCTTCTGCTGCTCGTCGGCCGATTGTTGTCCCTTCTCGGACTGCACGACGGTCTTGGCCGCGGAGTCGAACGCATCCTGGGCCTTCTTGACGGCGTCGGTCTCTTTGGCTGCGGCGGCTTCGGCGTCGGTGACTTTCTTCTTCAGGGCGGCGTCATCCGCCTTGGCCTCCAATTCCTTCTTGGCGGCGGCGACGGCGGCCAGCGCGGTTTGTTCCTTCGGCTTGGCTTCATTGAGCGCCTTCTCCATCGCGGTCTTGGCTTCGACCGCCTTCTTCGTCGCATCTTCTCGCTCTTTGAAATTCTTCTCGGCCGCCTTGAAACCCACATCGGCCAATTGCACCCGCGACTTCGCCACGGCGTCGTCATCGGTGATCTTCAGGACGTTGCGCTGGGCGCTGGTGTTCCCTTTCATCTCGATCACGGGGGTGCCGTCGATCTTCCACAGGCGGGCATTCGGGCCACCGGCGGTGACGACGAACAGGCCGTCGGCCTTGACCGACAATCCCGTGATCGGGGCTCCATGATTCTGGTTGCGCACCGCGGTCCCGTTGGCCATTTCCCAAACGCGCCACGTGGCGTCGGCACTGGCCGAGACCAGTTGGGTTCCGGCGGGAAGCAGCAGCGACAGTGCGCTGACCGGACCGGTGTGTCCCTTCATTTCAATGACCGGCTTGACCGGTTCGGCGGCCTTGTCCCCTTCGGCCGGCTTGGGTGCCTCGAACGGAACGGCCCAGCCGCGAATCACATGGTCGCCGGCGTGACCTGAGAAGATCCGGGTGGCATCCAAGTTGAGCGCGACGGCGGTCACTTCCTGCGGCGTTTCGAGTATTCCCGCCTGTTGTCCATCGGCCACGTTCCAGAGTCGAAGCGACTTGTCCTTGGCACCACTGAAGAGCTTGGTCGAATCGGCGGAGAACTGCAGACCCGCGACAGGTCCGGTGTGACCCGCGAGGACTTTCTTCGCATTGGCGTCGGCCAGGCTTTGCAGCTTGATCGAGTTATCGGCGCGGCCGATCGCCAGCCACTTGCCATCCGGCGACACCGCCAGTGCGGTGGCCGCGGCCTCTTCGGCGTACGCACCGCGCTGCACGTTGCCGGGACGCTGCCACAGTTTCACTTCGCGGTAACCGGCCGAGGCGAGGATGTTTTCCTGGGGATTGAAGGCGAGCGCGTGAACGAAGTCGCGGTGGGCGGCGCCGAGCGGATAGAACGGCTTGTCCCCCTGCTTGATCGTCAGCAGCGCGGGATCTTGCAGGCGGGCCACGTACTCACCGGTGGCCACGTCATACAGATCGATCTGATTGGCCCGACCGCAGGCCGCCCAGCGACCCCAGGTCGACAACGCGACGCTGTAAATGGAGCTGAGTTTCGAGGGGACGGTTTGCCACGGGACAACCGTCGTGCCGGATCCCATGCCCTGCACGGCCCCCTCTTCGATCCACTTTCGGAGCAGTCCGAGTTCCTGCGGAGTGAACGCGGCGGCCGAGACCTTGTTCGGGAGGGGTGGCATGACCGGGTCGATCGCCCGCGACGCGACGCGGTACATCAGACTCTTCTCGGGATCCTTTGCCACGATCGCGGGGCCGCGCTTGCCGCCCTTCAGGATCGCCGGCACGTCCTCCAAGATCAGCTTGCTTTCGGCGATCGCGACGTTGTGGCAGGCCACGCATTTCTCGTCAAGGATCGGCTGGATGTCCTTCTCGAACTCCACGGGCCGCCCGAGATTGACGGCTGCCGGCTGGATCTGCCCCTTCTTCGGTTCCTTCACTTCCTGAGCCAGTGAGGGAAGAGCGGAAACGCAGATCAACCAAGCGGACGCAACGATGCAGAGAGGACGAATCATAATGGTGTTCCACTGACTTGAAACGGTTGTGGTTGTTATGGCGTACGCGGTCGGCATGCGACGGTTACTGGCTTGCGAAATCTCTGGACGTCCGTCGGACAACTTTGTGACTTCTACTTCATGACTTTCAATGTGACCGGCTGATCGACCGCCGCTTCACCTTCCCATTGGGCGACTGCTCGCACGACCATGTTGGCCAATTGAGCTTCCGGCGCATCGGCTGCGGCTTCGACGATGAGCGTCCCGGCCGATTGGTCCGCGGGGATCACCACCGGTTCCGCTTTGACGCCGGTGACGTTTGGCGGCAGCGGCAGGGTCAGTGTGACGGGGCCGACGAAACCGTTCTGGCGTTTGACTTCGCACTTCACTTCAATCTTCGCGCCCTGCTTGATGTTACCGCCATCCGCTGGAGCGGCGGTGACGGTGTAGGGGGCCGCCTTGACGGTGATGACGATCGGAGTCGAGTGGGGATTGAACGCGATATTGGCCGCCTTGGCATAGGTGTCGGCCGCCTTGAACCGCGTGTCGGCCGCGGCTTTTTCGGCGATGGCCGCCTTGTTCTTGTCGTCGGCGGTCTTGACATCCGCTTCCGTTTTCACCTTGTCCGCTTCCGCCAGTTTGGAGGCCGCATCGGTTTCGGCCCGGGCCTTCTCGGCGGCCGCTTGCGCGTCGGTGGCGGTCTTGACCAGCGCCTGGGCTTCGGTCAGTTTCTTTTCGGCGGCGGCTTTGGCGTCGGCGTTGTCGCCGGCAGTCTTCAGGGCTTCGGCGGCGGCTTTCTCCGCGGCCAAGGCATCCGCGAGT
>JANMLE010000903.1:0-7544 GCA_031372385.1 Planctomycetota bacterium
GGTGTACTCTTTCTCGGTCAGCAGGTTCCCCTTGCCCCCCGCCACACAGACCAAGTTTCCGTCCTCGACTGCGTAGCCATTCGGCGCGGCCAACCAACCGGCCAGCGACTTGCCGTCAAACAGCGACGCGAATCCTGGATCGGGCGCGAACGGCTTGTCATCGGCGACGGCCGGTAACGTGACAACGACCAACAGGCAGCCGATGTTCAGCGCGACCCGCAGGGCCTCGCGGACCGGATGCCGACGGACGGCGGAAGGATTGACGGACAACAAAGCGTTCAACATGGTGCGATTCTCCGGAGAGAGGATTGCCGGGCGACTGGGGCCAGAATATACCTCACGCCGAGGAAAGTGACACATTTGAATCGTTTAACCCTGAGCCATCGGCGAAGGCGGAGCGGGCAGACGCGCCCGTCTCCGCTAGCACCGTCGGCACACGCCTCGGGGCGCTGGCCCCCGACACCTTCGCCGTTGGCTCAGGGTTATGCGACTCAGTCTGAGTCGCGTGCGGTGACACTCCACCAGCGATGACACCTCCACCACAACCTCCAACGGAAAGACAACATCATGATCCGGGTGCGCAAGGCCGCCGAGCGGGGCCATGCTGATCATGGCTGGCTCGACACGTATCACACGTTCTCATTCGCGTTGTACATGGACCCGCAACACAACCGCTTTCGGGCGCTGCGCGTGATGAACGAGGACTGGGTTGCCCCCGGCCAGGGGTTTGGCGAGCATCCCCACGACGACATGGAGATTGTCACGTATGTCCTGGAAGGGGCGCTGGAACACCGGGATTCGATGGGGAACGGCGAAGTGCTGCGGCCCGGCGAATTCCAGCGGATGTCGGCCGGAACGGGGATCACCCACAGCGAATTCAATCCGTCGGCGACCGAGTCCACTCACCTGTACCAGATCTGGCTGTTTCCCGAGCACAAGGGGATCACACCCAGCTACGAGCAAAAGCGGTTTCCCGAGGAGGGCCGGCACAACCGCCTGCAACTGGTCGCCTCGCGCGATGCCGCAGAGGGATCGCTGCAGATCCACCAGGACGCCCGGATCTTCCTGTCGACGATCGACGCGGGGAGTCTGGTGACGTGTGAGTTGGCCTCCGCCCGGCATGCGTGGCTGCAAGTCCTGCGCGGCGCGGTGTCGCTCAACAGTCAGCCGCTTCACACCGGCGACGGTGCCGCCGTCAGTGATGAAACGCAATTGCAGATTCAGGCCACCACCGATGCCGAGATCATGCTGTTCGATCTGGCGTGAATGGCGGCTTCACATTCGCGCTCCTCTTGATTCGCGCGGACCACAACGAGTTCCGCGCGAATCAAACGGAGCGCGAATGATGAGGCTGTCGAATCAGGGAAGATCACTGACTTCACAGCCGCCCGATCGCGACCAGCGGGGCTGCGGTGTTGAAGCAACTTGAAGGACGGGCACTCTTGCCCGTCCTTCCACGGGAATTCCGACGGGCAAGAGTGCCCGTCCTACCCTGGTCAACAGGCTGTCACGCGAGGATCGGCCGAATCACCTCGCCATGCCCGTCGGTCAGACGCATGTCCCGGCCGCCGAAACGGAAGGTCAGGCGTTCGTGGTCCAGGCCCAACAGATGCAGGATGGTCGCGTGCATGTCGAAGAACGTGCAGACGTGTTCGACCGAGTGCATGCCGAGTTCATCCGTTGCTCCGTGGATTGTGCCCCCTTTGGTTCCACCGCCAGCCATCCAGATCGTGAACCCTTCGGGATGATGATCGCGTCCGTCGCGGCCGGCCGAATGCGGAGTCCGGCCGAATTCACCCGCCCAGACGATCAGTGTTTCGTCGAACAGGCCGCGCTGTTTCAAATCGCGGATCAGTCCCGCGATCGCTTGGTCGGTGTCGAGGGCGTTCTTCTCGTGCCCCTTCTTCAAGTCACCGTGCTGATCCCATGTGCCATTCGACGCTCCCGGCGGACAGGTGATCTCGACGAAGCGGACTCCGGATTCAATCAGCCGCCGCGCCCGCAGGCACTGAATGCCGTAGAGGCGTTTGGAAGGGACCGGGGAATCAAGGCCGTACAGCGCGTGAGTCGCCTCGGTCTCGCGGCGCAAGTCGAGCACATCGGGGACGAGCGACTGCATGCGGTACGCCATCTCGTAGTTCGTGATCGCCGACTCGATCGTGTCATCGACGCCGAGCGATTGCGAGAACGATTCGTCCTGGCGGCGCAGCAACGCGAGCTTCGCCTGCTGGACCCGCTGGTCCTTGTCACCCGGCAGGATGTTGTCGATCGGCGTGCCGTCCGCCTGGAGCAGCGATGCCTGGTGGCTCGCGGGGAGAAAGCCGTTCGAATAGTTCTCCAACCCGCCGCAGGGGACGACACCAAAGCTGAGCACGACGAATCCCGGCAGATTGCGGTTCTCGCTGCCGAGGCCGTACGTGACCCACGACCCGAGACTCGGCTTGCCGGCGTTGTTCGAGCCGGTGTGCAGCCGCAGCACGCCGGTCGAGTGAATCGGCAGATCGGCCTTCATCGACCGGACCACGGCCAGATCGTCGGCGCATCCGGCGATGTGCGGAAACAGCGAGCTGACCGGCATCCCGCTCTCGCCATGCCGCGCAAACGGCCACGGACTCTTCAGCCACTGCCGGTTGCCGTTCGCGGTCGGGTTCTTCGATGCGGTGAACGCCTTGCCATCCAGTTCATCGAGCTTCGGCTTGGGATCAAACGAATCGACGTGAGACACGCCGCCATCCATGAACAGGAAGATGACGTTCTTCGCCTTTGCGGCATGATGCCGCGACGAGGCAACAGTCTGCGCGGGGGCCGCCGCAGTCTGGTCAGCCATCAACGCCGATAGCGCCAGCAATCCAAAGCCATTGCCGGACGAGGCCAGCATTTGACGACGAGTCATCGGCGGCGAAACACGACCAGCGCAGCCTGCATGTCGGCCGAAACGGGAATTCATGACATGGCCTTCCCAAGAGAAGAGGCGGAACCGCGGATTTCACGGTGCGGCCGATGGCCGCATCCAAAGTAGCCTTCATCGCTCCGCGTAAAGTGAGCAGATCGTGAATGAACGCCTGCTCAACAGTTGGCGCCTAACTCGCGCACGGCTGTCTTCACGCGGAGCGATGAAGGCTACTTTGAAGCAGAAGAAACTGCGCAGGCCGACAAGCAACAAAACGTTTGTAGTACAGATGACACAGATCAGACCAAGACCAAAAACCATTCTCTTCTCCCACTACTCCCACTACTCCCACTTCATCCGTGGCATCTGTGAAATCCGTGAAATCTGTGGTTATTTTTTTCGCTTCCCGGACTCGTCCCAACGTGGCCGCAACGCCGAGTGTGCCAGCGACCACCACTTCGATCGTCCGACGAGAACCACGGACATCACGGAATGAAAATGAACTCTTTCAGGTTGAACAGCGCGTGAGCAACGTCTCTCCACACGGCGTGACTCTTCAGGACGTCCGCGGCAGGGACACCTTCCAGTTCGCCAAACTGCACTGCCGCGGCGGTGAATCTCTGACGTTCGTCGCTGCTCGGTACACGTCCCACACTGGCCATGAACATTGACTCGATGCGCGACTCCGCGGAATCGCCGGATTGCCGGACCAGGCGGGCGGCCCAGACGTCGGCTTGTTGCAGGACGAACGGATCGTTCAGCAGGGCCAGAGCCTGGGCCGGGACGTTCGTCGAGTCTCGGCGGCCCTGTGTCACCTTGCCGCCGGGGATATTGAACGCACTCAGAAAACGGGGCGACTCCATCAGGTTGTTCTTGATGTACACACTGCGCCGTCCGCCACCGTCGAGCGGTCCGGGGAACAGCCGGCGGTCGGAGTTCTCCTTGTCGCGGAACGGCTGAATGCTCGGTCCGAACAGCGTGCGGTCGAGCCGACCGGACGTGGCGAGGATCGCATCGCGGATCGACTCAGCCTCCATCCGCCGCGCGGGATAGTGCCACAGCAGGCGGTTCTGTGGGTCGACTTCGCGGGCCAGTGGCGATGACTGACTGGAGGATTGTTGAAACGTTTTCGACAACACGATCGACCGCATCAGCCGCTTCAGCGACCAGCCGTCGCGCACGAATTGCGTCGCCAGGTGGTCGAGCAATTCGGGATGCGATGGCAGGTCGCCGACATGTCCGAAGTCATCCACGGTGCGGACCAGTCCGCTGCCGAACAGGTGATGCCAGACGCGGTTCACGATCACGCGCGCGGTGAGCGGATTCGTCGGACTGGCGATCCGCTCGGCCAATTCGAGCCGGCCGCTGCCTGTTGTTGTGAACCCGTCGCGCGACTTGGACAACACTTCCAGATACCGGCGCGGCACCGTCTCGCCCGGCCGATGACAATCTCCACGGATGAACACCGGCTGCTCAAACCCGGGCCCCCCGTCGGCGATTCCCGGCACGATTCGCGGCGAGGCCAACTCTGCCTCAGTGCGGCGGTATTCGTCGGCCAGCGACTGGACTCGCGGCGACAGGTTCAACCGGTTGCCCAGCAGATCGCGCCGCAGCAGCGCGTCGAGCCACCGCACGTCGTCATCAGTCGCGTGGGCTTCAGACCACGCAACGATCACGTCGCGCATAGTCGCCGCATAGCGGTTCGCCACGTCGGCCAGCGAGGCCGGCTCGTCGCCCGCGAACAACGGTCGCAAATGTTTCAGTTCCGCGCGAGGCGTCTCACCGCCGTCGTGGAGGACCACCTGAGTGATGCCGAACCATGACCGGGGATTCGCCGCCGCCTTGTCCCACGGCAGACGGTAGTTCTCCTTGTCGCCACCGAGGGCACTGAGTTGATCCGGAAACTTGGGATTGTCGAGCATCGTCATCAGCTCGGCATACGTCCGCAGCGAATCGCGGTCGTCCGGCGGCGAGAATGTCTCCCAATGCAATTCACTGTTGGTCAGCGCCCGGTAGTTCTTGTAGTTCAACTGGCAACTGTTGGAGACCAGCCGGACCGCGCTGCTGCGGAGCCCCATCACCTGAAAGCTGATGTTCTTCTTCCCGAGCGGCAACACGGGCGATCGGAGCGTGCCATTGAGCTTTTCCGACAGCGTGTTCGTGAAGCAACCGGCCGGGTGAATTGTCTTCACCAGCGATTCGCCATCGGGATGCATCGTGAATTCACCACTGGCCGACGAACCGTCGGCCAGCCCGAGCCCGCCGACCTGCCAGTCCGCCGGCGGTGTCTTGCGGAAGTCGGCATGGACGACGAACTGCGCTGCGTTGAACTCGGCTCGTTCCCGCTCTTCCCGCGAATACTTCTCGGCGAGCTTCCGCCACTCGTTCGTAAACGCCGCCGCATCCGCCGGGGCCGCGGTGACGAGTTGCCGCCACGGTTCCAGCGGATTTTCAAGCGGCAACTTGTCGACCGCCAGCGCCGCGGCCCATTTGTCGATCCGCGCGGCATCGAGTCCCTGCGCGAGTTCCCCGGCATTCGCGGCCGACCCCTTCTTTGCCTGCGCCGCCAACAGATAGCGACCGATCTGCGTCGCCTCTTCCGTCCAGATCCCCGCCAGTTCCTTGCGGAGCTCGACCTTCAATTCCCGCAGCCGCTGCTTGAGCGCCGCGTTGAGGCTGGGAGCGTCGATGGTGTGACTGACGAGTCGCGAACTGCGCAGGATTCCCAGCAGCCCGTAATAGTCGTGCATCGAAACCGCGTCGAGCTTGTGATCGTGGCAGCGGGCACACGCGACCGTCGTCGCCTGAAACGCCTTCGAGAGCGTGTCGATCTGGTTGTCCAGCAGGTCGTAACCAATCTCACGCAGGCTGATGCAGTCGTCGTGATTGACTTCGCCGAACCGGTAGAAGCCGGTCCCGATCACCGATTCATTCGACTGGGTCGCGTCGTTCCAGCGCGGCTGCGGCAACAGGTCGCCGGCAATGTGCTCGCGCACAAACTGATCGAAGGGAACGTCGGCATTGAACGCGCGAATCAGGTAGTCCCGATACCGCCACGCATGATGCACTTCGTAGTTCCATTCGTTGCCGTGTGTTTCGGTGAAGCGCACGACATCCATCCAGTGCCGCGCCCACCGTTCGCCAAAATGGGGCGAATCGAGCAACACGTCGGTCAGCCGTTCGACGGCTGCGGCTGGCAAGGGCGACACGTCGTCGCCGCCACACTCACGGACAAAGGCTTCGACCTGATCCTGGCTGGGAGGGAGTCCGGTCAGCACCAGTCCGAGTCGCCTCGCCACGGTGCGCGGCGTCGCTGAGGCGGCGGGAATGAGTCCCGACTCATCGAGTTTCGCGGCGATGAACCGGTCGATCGGATGCGTCGACCAGGCCGCGTCCTTCGGTGTCGGAACGGCCGGGACTTGCACCGGCTTGAGGCTCCACCAATCGCGCCGAGTGTGCAGCGTTTCTTCCCAGTTCGACGTCGGATTTCGCGTGACCGGCTTGTCGCGCGGGTCGGGTGCGCCCCGCTTGACCCACTCCTCCAGATCCGCGATCGCCGCCGCCGGCAGCTTTCCCTTGGGGGGCATCTTGACGTTGTCGTCGGCATACCGCACGGCCTTGATCAGCAGGCTCGCATCCGGTTTCCCCGCTTCGAGCACCGCGCCCGAATCGCCTCCCTGGCGAACGCCGTCGCGGCTGTCGAGCAACAGGTTCCCGCCCAGCTTCTTCGATGCGGCCGAATGACATTCCAAGCAGTGTTCGACGAGGAGTGGCCGGATCTTTTTTTCGAAGAAGTCGATTCCGGCGTCATCGGCTTCAGCAACGCCGATGGTCCATGCCACCGCCGCGATCCAGATCAGACGGGCGATTGTCGTTCGCATCAAGGGCGGCCCTTTCAGAGGTTTGGCGTATTTCAATCCCGGCGGGTTCCAATGTCCACCAAGGCGACCGGCAACTCTTGAGTTGCCCGCCACCGAGTTTACCTCGGTGGCTCGACGGCTTCTGCCCTACTCTTGGCCTTCAACAATCAATTCAATAGTGCAAAAGCCGTCGAGCCACCGGGACAAGCCCAGTGGCGGGGAAGCCGACTCTTGCCGCTCGCCTAACATCACACGGAAGCACCAGCATTGGATTGCTCTTGGAAACGCTGTCGCGGATAGTGAGGCGGTCCTGCTTACTGACAGCCACTGGGAGTTGATTCATGAAGACATCGGCGGTCCGCAGCCTGCGGCGCAAACTGGCGGCGAATGTTCCGGTCTACGGAATGTGGGTGACGCTGGAGTCTCCCACTGTGACCGAGATGGCCGTTGCCCTCGGTCTCGACTGGGTCGTGATCGACGCCGAGCACGGGCATCTCGATTGGAAGGAGATCGTCGAACACTTGCGGGCCACGGTTCGCAGTGACACGGTGGCTCTCGTCCGCATCGCCGAACTGAACGGCAGCCTGATCAAGCGGGCGTTGGACATCGGGGCTGACGGAATCGTCATCCCGTGGATCGAAACCGCCGAACAACTGAAGCAGGCGGTGGCGTATTCCCGCTATCCGACCGACGGACTGCGCGGCATCGGTGCCGAACGGGCCACCTGCTGGGGCCAGTGCTTTGTTGAACATGCGACCGAAGCGAACGAGCATGTATTGGTGGTCCCGATCATC
>JANMLE010000915.1:0-4910 GCA_031372385.1 Planctomycetota bacterium
ATCCCCGGCACGGGCACCACAACCCGGCTGTTCGTCACGGGTCACTTCACCGCGCGGGTATACCTCGCGCGGCTTTACCTGAAACGATTAACCGCTACGCCAACGGCCTGCGTGCGAACAACGGTTTGCCCCTACTCGCACGCACGCCGTTGGCGTAGCGGTTAAACGAAAACGTCTCACTTTGTGCCGCGTGAGGCATTACAGCCTGTTGACCGCGCGGTCACGACGGGCGCTTGCCACGGTCGCGGAGCAGGTCGCTGACCTGCTGCAGCAGTTGCTGTTCGCGCGATGTCAGTGAACCGATGCCGTGCGCGTGGACCTTGGCCAGCAAGTCGTCCAGTTGCCGTTCGGCCTCTTCCTGCTGTCGGCGCAGCGCCTGCGCGCGCTGTTGCCGGCGCCGCTCGCGCCACTGATCCAACAGTCCGCGTTGTGAAGCGGTGGGCTGCGAGTTGCCGGCGGGCGGTTCCGACCGATCCAAGCTCGTGTAGCCTTCCGAAAAGTCATATCCCAAGAATGATTCCTCATCGCGATCGATGACTTCGTGCTCGAAGAACTGCACCAGATTGGTCACGAACAAGACCGCGGCCAGGAACACCACCAGCGTCCAGTCTCCATACACTCCGACCAGCGACAGCACCCCGGCCACAACCATGCTGAACTGAACGGCGACACGGTCGACCAACTCGGGATGAATCCTGGCGAGCAACAGCGTCCGCACGATTCGGCCTCCGTCCAGGGGGAGGATGGGGAGGCTGTTGACCAGCAACAACAACCAGTTCACCGCGAACACAATCAGGCCCAGTTCCTTCAGCAGGTGTTCGTCGTGCAGTTGGGAGACGGGAAACTCCAGCGGGTTCAGCACCCGCCACAGTGTCTCGGGAGCGTAATAGCTGGGAAACACGGTCAGGCAGATCACCAGATTCACGAACGGACCGGCCGCCGTGGTGACCAGTTGCGACCACGTGCCGCGCCCCGGCTGAACCGCCGCCAGTCCGCCAAACGGGGACAAGTGAATCTCGGTTGCCGTTCCACCCGTCCAACGCGCGAGGCAAACGTGCCCCAGCTCATGCAGGAAGATGGAGAGCACCAGAATTCCGAAGACCGCCGCCCCCAGCGTCCATCCAAAGCGGAGCGGAAACAGCGGGATGAGCGGGAGAAACCACAGGCTGACGCGGATCTGAAGCGACCCGATCCGGGTGATCTCGAACGACGGCAGCATCCAATTCAGTCGTTCATTCATGACCCGAGCGCCTTGTCCACATGCCCCGAGAAAAGTACCGACCGGCAGTTGTGTCGGGCATCCTAGCCCGCACAGTCATGGCTGACAATCCGCCCTGACAATCCGCCGAAGTTGTCGTGAATCATCGGGGCTGTCGAGGTTCGTCAGAACCGGTGTCCGGGTTTCGGTCCGTGTTCCGTGACCGTCAGGATTTCCGGACCGGATTCCGTGACGAGCACCGTGTGCTCGAACTGCGCAGAGAGCGACAGGTCCATCGTGCGGACCGTCCACTTGTCGCGCTTGTCGAGCATGGTCCGCCACGTCCCCGCATTGATCATCGGCTCGACCGTGAAGCACATGCCGGGTTCAAGAATGACCTGTGAGGGGTTCAGCTTGGGGACGTAATGCGGCACGCCGGGTTCCTGATGAAACTGACGTCCCAGGCCGTGTCCCTGGTACTCCTGCACCACCGAGTATCCCCGCAGACGGGCGAATCGATCGATGGACCGGCCGATCTCGGTGAGCTTGCCGTATGGCTGGATCGTGTCGATCCCCACATGCATCGCATCAAAGGCGATCTGCACCAATTTGCGGGCGTCTTCGGCGACGGGTTCGATCAGGAATGTCTCGGAGGAATCGCCGTGCCAGCCTTCCACGATGGTCGTCAGATCCAAGTTGACGATGTCGCCCGCGCGGAGCGCGATCTTGTTAGGGATTCCGTGACAGACGACTTCGTTGACGCTGGTGCAAATGGTGTTGGGATACCCCTTGTATCCCAGGCAGGCGGGCGTGTGGCCGTGGTCCAGCGTGTATTCGTAGACCATCCGGTCCAAGGCCAGAGTCGTCACTCCGGCTTTCACGTGTGGCCGGATGAAATCCATCAGTTGAGCATTAAAAATTCCCGCCCGTCGCAGACCCTCACGAGCTTCCTCGTCGTAAATCGGGGCCTTCGACTTGGCATGCTTTTGTCCGAGCGCCTGCATAATGTTCAACCACAAACCCTTCATTGAAAATCAGGTTCCATCATGTGTGACTCAATCGGCGATCCCATCGGAAGCCGGGAGGGATCTGCGCGTCAGCACCTGAAAACGCTTTTGAGCAGGGTGTCAGTTTCATCTGGTGCGAACCGTTTCGCAAGCGAGGTTGTCACCCGCTGACACTTCGGCAAGCTCCGTTCGGTGCCCTGCAACCCACGGCGTCGCACTCCGTCACCCCGGCTTGTCGGCGATGACCCGTCGAGTATGATGCGGCCCGCGGCCTGTTCTTCTCAGCCTGGAATCCATTCATGACATCACTTCCCGCGCGCGAACTGCTGGATGCGGTCCACCAATTCCCCGGCCAGTTCGTCTTCAAGGCGGTGGGGCGGGCCGACGGCGAATTCGTTGACAGCGTCGTCGCAATCGTGCGGGAAGTTCTGGAGCAAGACTTCGACCCGCCCTTCGAAACGCGCGGAACCCCGGCCGGCAGACACATTGCCGTGACGGTGGTGGCGTGCGTGACGTCGTCCGAGGAAGTGCTGCTGGTCTACGCCCGGATTCGCGAACTCCCGGGGCTGGTGATGCTGCTGTGACCCGGTCACCCGCATCCCATCCAATTGATTTTGACAGGCTCCGCGGTTCCGACTACAGTCCCGCCCGCAATGCCGGGCCGAAGGATCGGCCCAGCGCATGAGTGGGTGGATGCAGACCAAACGGCACCACCCCGGTCAGACAGGGAAGGACGGCCGAGTGGACGCATCGCGGCGAGTGTTGGTGATTGGCGGAGCTTCCGACACGGAAACAGTGCTCAAGGCGGTTTTGGAACCGCGCGGGGCGACGGTGGAACGCAGCCGCGGCCTGCGGGTGCTGTCACGATCCGCCGCGGGCCCGTCGCCGAACGTCGTTGTCATCGACCTGGATGCCGAACAGGACACGGAATCGGTCAAGTCCCGCTGGCGGCAGTCCAATCGCGTGCTGATCGGTTCGCACCTGCCAACCTCCATCACTGCCGACGAACGCTTTCTCGAAAAGCCGTTTCAGTTCCCGGACCTCGTGCAGGTGATTGAGGAATTGCTGAACGCGCGACCCGCCGCATGATCCCCCGATGGCGGGACGTTGCCGAGCCTGTGTCGCAGCGTCTGGGTCGCCGAAGTCCGCGCCGCAGAAGTCGCGAGACCGGTGCCGAATTCTTCCGGCGGCAATCCTCCATCGCGGCGGACCTTGGGGGCTGTGCATTCACAACGTCCGAGAGTCGCACGTCGCGAAGCGATCATTGTCCACTCGTCCGGTCTTGGACATCACCGCTCCGCCTTCACATACCCGCCCGCTTTGATCCGCGCGCCCAAAATTTATTCCCGCGCTAATCAAAGCGAGCGCGAATGAAGAGGGCTCTCAAATCGGGGCGAGCGGACACTGCTTTCACTGCGACGCAACGCGCGATTCTCGGAAAATGATCAGGCACAGCCGCTAGCGCGAGTTCGCGGAGGCGGCCGCGGTCATCCGAGCCTGGGTATGTCCATCGAGTGGTTTCTCGCGGACCGGCGTGAGTCTTTTGCGGACTTCCCGCACGATTTCATCAATTTGAAACGGTTGCAACAGATGCGGTTCCTTGGCCAGCGACCGACGCCATTCTGTCAGAATCCGGTTCTTGCCCGACTCCTTTGACTCCAGATTGAATTCTTCGGTCATCTTTTGGATGGTCGATTCCCAGTTCTTGAAATTCATGGACTGTTCCTTGGTCATGACGGTGCCGGTCGCCAGCAGCCGCCAAGTGCGTCCGCGCAACTCACAGGTTCACATCTCTCTTTTCGGCCAAACTCCCTTCCCAACATTCCTGCATGACATCCGTTCATCGGAAGATTCTATTGAATTTACGGAATGCCCGGTTTCTTCGGACGGACCCCGGTCCGCCGCGCGGTGGCGGTCTCTGGAACGCACTTCAATCCCCCGCTCCGCCGCCGTGGCAATCGACCGCATTCGGCGGAAATGCAACTCGATTGGGTGCCGGCACCACTCACCCACCAATTCCCGCGAGATCTAATGCGCCGCGGCTGTGGTTGAAGAACGTGGAGCAGGTGGCCGGCCCGCATGGGCTTCCGGCCGAGCATCACAGGCGGACTGTCCGTGCTGCGAAGCTTTCGTCAGGCTGGCAGATCGGAAGCGATCACATGCGCACCACGCCCTGCCGACGATCAGTGGCGAATCTCAAACGATTCGAATACCTCGTCAAAGTCGATCACTGTCACAGAGGCGTTGGTGATCTGACTTTGAAAACGTCGGGTGATCGCGTCGAGGAAACCTTGGACTGCGTCTGACGGGCCGCGTGCTATCAGTTCCACGGTTCCATCCGGTTGATTGCGGACATAGCCGACGACCGGGAAACGCCGGGAGATTCCCGCAGATGTCGCACGGAAGCCAATCCCTTGGACTCGGCCGGAATACACCACTCGGATCGTTTGCGGGGCGACCTGTTCGCCGATCATCGTCCTCTCCCGGCTACGAAGGGAATTCGTGTCCATTGGCGGGTATCGTGACCCGCCGATGATCGCCTGTCGAGGCGCGCCGTGGGGAAGCG
This sequence comes from Planctomycetota bacterium, assembly GCA_031372385.1. GTDB lineage: Bacteria > Planctomycetota > Planctomycetia > Planctomycetales > Planctomycetaceae > Schlesneria. Next base: position 4,772 of record JANMLE010000915.1, read on the forward strand.
CAGGGCCATCGGGAAATTGAAGATGGTTAGTCTGTCATGTCGAGCCGCGCCCCGGGGGGAGCCGGGGTTTGGCCCAAAAGTGCCCGTGCGCACCGGCGGGGGGGGGATTGTCGTAAAACCCACGTTGAAAATAAGCTTG
>JANMLE010000920.1:0-1909 GCA_031372385.1 Planctomycetota bacterium
TCGTGTCGCGAGCGTCATTGGATTCCCGGTGAATTCCCGCTCCTGTTTCCGCGGTCGTCGATTTCACGGAATCATCGGCCTTCGCCGCCTTCTTCCGCACCGGGGCTTCGTCGTCCTGCGCCCATGCCGGCACGTCGGCGAGGTTGTCTTCCACCTTGTGGGCCACCTCCTGAACGCGCGAACTTTTCTCCGCGATGGGATGAGTGGTCGCCTTCGCCCCCGGTTTCAATGCCCCGTCCCCGTTGTTGCCTGCCAGTTCGGCCAGCTCCGAGTCGGTCTCGATCTTGGTCTTCGTGGACTTCGCACGCGCGGCAGCCATCGCGTCAAACGCTTCCGATTGGAAGGGGTCTGAAGGGTTGTCGGCCGGCTTCTTGGCGACCGGCTTGGCAGGCTTCGACGTCTCCTTGGAGGCCACCTGCCGGGAGGAATCGTCGCTGGATTGAACCTTCGGCTTGCTGGCCGACTTCTTCGCCAGTTGCGTATCGCCTGCCTTGTCGCGCAGGGAGTCGCTCTTCTTGCCGGTTGATGAGCCTTTTTTCTTGGCCTTGACATCAACCTCGACGAGCTTTTGATCGTCGGCCTTCCGCCCGGTCCATCGGCTCAGGTAGGCCGATCCCGTGGCGCAGCCGCTCAATTCAAAGGCCAGCGCGGCTGCCAACATCCATCCACACGATCGATACCATTTCTTCATTGCAGGACCTCGTGAGCATCCGCGCGTCGCTTGGACCGCGTAGCAAGAGTCTGATCCCAATCCATGACATTCAGCGAGAAACGCCTTTCCCGAACCGTTTGGCCGGGTCAGAGGCGAATGTGCCGATTGTTCGTTCCCTGGGGAATCTATCGGTCGCGCCGCCGGGAAGAGTTCAGCCTTGAAGCCCGAAAAACACGAATAGTCGCGCCGAGGCCGGCAATGACCAAGAATTGACCGCGGAACAGTTTAAGCAACCGTCAAGGTTTACCAAAAACAGACGCATTGGTCGGACTTCAGGCGGGAATCCCTCCACAAACAGCCGTCCGGGTGATTGTTCATGGGATCGCCCTACACAGTGGACTCTTCAGACTTGGCGTTGAGCGTCGCACCCAGCTCCCGCTTCGCGGCGAAGTAGTAGACGATGCCAAACGCACCGACGATCAGGGTCGTCATGCGGTAGGCCAGCGCCGTCAGCAGACCGTTGGCGCGTGCCGCTTCCAGAACTCCAGCCGAACTGGCCGGATCGATCGTCTGTTGGTGCTGCTGATAGAACCACGCCAGCGCCGCCTCCAACGCGCCGATCCCGCCCGGAGTCGGCACCGCCGCGCTGATCGCTTCCGGCAGCGGCAGACCGACGAGATGTTCGACGTAGCCGGGAATCGGCCGGTCGCCATGCAGCGCGACCGCACACAGATAGAAGGCGCTCAGAAAGGCGACGTGGCCGCAGAGACTCAGCGAACCGGCCGCCACGATCGCGCGCGGACGCCCCTGATACAGCGCGATCGAGTCCATCAGTTCCTTGACGATGTGTCCCACGCCGCGCCACGTTGTCAGCCAGTGCATCAGCCGCGAATGGGTCACTGCCGGTTGCAGCATCAGCGTCAATCCGATCAGTCCGGCCAGGCTGCCGCCCCACAAGACCCACACGGCCCACTGCATCTCGGGACCGGGCTTCGTGGCCAGCGGCACGAGCGACGCCAGAGCCCCCGCGACAAACAGCGCCCACAGGCCGAGCACTCGATCGAGCAGCACGGTCGCCGAAGCCGACGCGCGCCGCCCCGGATGATCCTTCGCGAGCGAGATCGCCTTGATCAGATCGCCCCCCACGGCCCCCGGCCCCATCAGGTTGCACGCCTCACCGAGCAACCCCAATCGAAACGCATCCTTCACGGAGAACGGCAGGCCAATTCCGGTCACGAGCAGCCACCAACGGAAAAA
>JANMLE010001202.1:0-6312 GCA_031372385.1 Planctomycetota bacterium
GATGGCCAGATCCTGCAGCATCGCCTTGCGGCGATCACCGTATCCGGGGGCCTTCACGGCGGAGATCTTGAACGTGCCGCGCAGCTTGTTGATCACCAGGGTCGCGAGGGCTTCGCCTTCGACTTCTTCGGCGACGATCAGAAGCGGTTTGCCGCTGTTGACGACCTTCTCCAAGACCGGAACCAGTTCCTTGATGTTGCTGATCTTCTTTTCGTGAATCAGCACATAGGCGTCTTCGAGCACGCATTCCATCGACTGCGGATCGGTGACGAAGTACGGTGACAGGTATCCGCGATCGAACTGCATCCCCTCGACGACTTCGAACGTCGTGGTGAGTGACTTGCCTTCTTCGACGGTGATCACGCCGTCCTTGCCGACCTGTTCCATCGCGTTGGCCAGGATGTCGCCGATCTCGGTGTCGCCATTGGCGGCAACGGTGCCGACCTGGGCGATTGCCTTCTTGTTCTTGCACTCGACCGCAGCCGCCTTCAGCTTCGCGCAGATCTGCTCGACAGCCTTGTCCATGCCGCGCTTCATGTCGATCGGGTTGACCCCGGCGACAACAGCCTTCAAGCCTTCGACGTAAATGGCTTCGGCAAGCACGGTGGCGGTGGTGGTTCCGTCCCCGGCGGTGTCCGAGGTCTTGCTGGCGACTTCGCGCACCATGCGGGCGCCCATGTCTTCGAACTTGTCCGGCAGCTCGATCTCGCGGGCGACTGTCACACCGTCCTTGGTGACGGTGGGCGAGCCAAAGCTCTTTTCAATGATCACGTTTCGGCCGCGGGGTCCGAGCGTGACGCGAACCGCACGGGCCAACTTCTGGACGCCGCGCCGCATGGCTTCCTGCGCTTCTTGATCGAAGGCGATAATCTTCGGCATGTCGTGATGCTCCTAAGGGAATGCTTGATGTCTTGGGGGGAAATCCGCAACGCCGAAACGCGGACCGGCCGCACGGCGAATTGAATCAAATGATGATGGCCAGGATGTCGCTTTCGCGCATCAGCAGGTAGGTCTCTTCGCCGACCTTGAACTCATCGCCGGCATACGAACTGAAGATCACCTGATCACCGGCCTTGACCGTCAGGGGAGCCTTGGTGCCGTTGCTCTTCACGTGGCCTTCACCGACGGACAACACATTGCCGCGCTGCGGCTTGTCCTTGGCGCTATCGGGCAGCACGATGCCGCCAGCCGTCTTCGTTTCGGCCTCGGCTCGCTTCACAACCACGCGGTCACCGAGCGGAACCAACTTGATGTCATTCGAGGCACTTGCCTTTTTCGCCATCTCACCTTCTCCAGATATGCGGGCACACTGCGGCCGAGCTTGAACTTGTCTTCCGACACTGCGAGACAGAGAAGTCAGTAAGCGAACCGCGCGCCAATCGATCGTGTGACGTTAACATCCAACTGGGATGTCTGTTGTGGCAATGGCCTCTTTCCGGCTCTCTGCCATCGTGGCCAATTGTCGATGGAACAGATTCCGGCTCCCTGCCAATCTGACACCGCTCTTCCGAAGTCCGGTTCGAATCGCCAAGTGCCAGCGAGCCGTTGTTATCCCAAGAATTGGTGGTTCCGGAAGCAACGGCATTATTGACAAAATGGGTTGAATGCGAATAATGGGGGCCATCTCAGGTCGCCTTTTCCGGGTCGCGTCTCTTCCACTGCTGCACGACTGATGAATCTGTTGTGCTGTGGTTACGGAGGCGCGTGAGGTCTTCCAACCGCACGCTCGTTCTGCTGGAGTCCCCACCCCAAGCACGAACGGAAAGAGCGAGCCATGTCGAAGCCTGATTTTGAAATTCCCGTGAATCGTACTCTGGTCGAGTTGTGCCGCGCGGAGCACTACGGCCACACGGGGCAATGGTCCCGTGCGGATCTGTGCTATTCCGAAGCCGTGGCCGTTGATCACTCGCCGGCCAGTCGGATTGCGTTCGGCAGTTCTCTGGCAACGCGTGAGCGGTACAACGAAGCCATCTGCCAGATGACCGGGGCACTCGATCTAGCATCAGCATCGGGAGATCGCGAGGCACTCGGGGTGATCTTCCATAACCTGGCGGCGATCTACCGGGAATTGGGAGACAGCGATCTGGCTCGGCGCTTTCAGCAGCGGGCGATCCAGCAAATGGATGATTGTGGCCCGCCGGAGTTGCTGGGACTGGCCAACGATGCCTGGCTGTCGCATCGGTCCGAGTTGGCGGGCTGCCTGTCGGCCTCGTGTGTTGACCTGGACGAAGACACCGGTGACGAGTCCCTCACTGCGGAAGCGCAGGCGACGTTGGCCGTCATCACCGGTTTGTCGGTCGATCCTCGCGCGGGAATTCGTTCACTGATCCGCGTCTATCGACAGCACCAGTCTGATCGCGAATATCGGCTGATGGGGATCGACCTGCTGAACCTGTCAGTCCTGTTCTCGGAAGTCGGCTGGTATCGCGCCGAGATGAACCTCGTCCGGCGCGCCATCCACCATTTCGAACAGGCATCGGCTCCGGTTTCCGCCGCCAGAGCACGGCAGATTCTGGCCACGTTGGAGCGTATGCAGTCGCTGCGTGATTTCGACCCCTCGTTGAATTGACCGGCTTGAGCTGCACGTTCATCACGGGGCTTCACCACAAGACTTCGCGACAGGTTGACGCACGCCTCCAAGACAGCCTGACGGAAGCCTGCTCCTTGTTGCTCCCCGCACATGGCCGAGCCTCGCGGGAATACTGCGCCGCGAGAGTGGCGATAGAATGGCGTGGACCAAACTGTTGCACCTTGTTGGAAACCCCGGGCCGCGCGATGAACGACGACACACCGCTGATCCTACTGCCCGGACTGGGGGCCGACGCGCGAATGTTCTCCGCTCTTCACAGTGGTCTGCCGCAACTGGTCACACCGCCGTGGATCGAACCGTTGCGGGGGGAATCCGTGGCCGGTTATGCCCGGCGGTTCGCGTCCGTGATTGATCCGGGTCGTCCCTGCTTCATTGGCGGAGCTTCATTTGGCGGTGTCGTCGCACAGGAAGTGGCCGCCGTGCTGCCACATGTCCGCGCCTGCTTCGTGATCGGCAGCACGCGTTCCGACAATTCCAAGCCGTGGCGGATCCGGATCCTGTGCCCGATCACTCCCTTCATTGGCATCCTGCCGTCGATGTCTCCGCTGGTGGTGCGTCTTCTGGGAAGTTGGCTGCGGCCTCCGACGCGCAGCGTGTTGACGCAACTGGCGGATGCGGATGCGAAGTTCCTCCGCTGGGGCGCACAAGCGATTCTGAATTGGCAGCCGTCACCCGCAGTGGCCGGGGTGCGGGTCTGCCAGATTCATGGTCATCGCGATCGCGTGTTCCCGATTCGGCTGACGAATCCCGATCAAATCGTGGCGGGTGCCGGACACCTGATCGCCATCACCCATCCCCAGCCGGTGATTGAGTACCTGCGCCGCATGATGAACGAGATCGGAATCGGAGAAGCACAAAGCACAATGTGACCGCATTGCACTTTTCCGCTCGGGCTACGCCGCCTTGGCTCGCTGTGGTTGATTCGCCCACGCGATCCAGTCGTTGACTTCCTTCAGATCGGGACGCTCGCCACCGCGGAGGATTCGTTCGCCGGCGGGAGTCGTGACGAAGGCGTCCACTTTCTTGAGCAGTGGTTCGGCGTGAGCCGCCGCCAGTTCGTCGCGGTGGCTGATCCCGCAGGCGGTCAGGATCTGGGCATCGTGACCCCGCAGATTCGGCACGTTGCAGCACAAGTCGGCCTGCATCTGCCAGGTCAGGATCGTGTAGGCGTCGATGTGCCGGTCATTCACGGATTCGGCCAGCCAGTCGGGATCGGCTGACAACAGGTTTCCCACCGTCTTGATCCCGTGGCGTTCCAATATGGCGGCCGTCTTGGAGCCAATCGAGGGCGCCTTTTCGACCGGCAGGCCGGGATCGAGATGGTATCGATCGTGTTCCAGTGGGACGTTGGCGAGCCGGGTCGGTGACACCACCGAAACGGATGTCTTCAGTGGCTCCGGAACCTGCAGACTCGGCGGAACCGGTGTGACCTTTGGCGTGGGAGGCGTGGTCGCCTTTGAAGTCTTCACCGCGCGCGGCCGCGCCGGGGCACCGATGCCATGAGCCGTTCCGATCGGTGCCGGTTCTTCCTCATCCAGTTCCGCGAGCGGCTTCTTGAGCACCTCTGTCGCATGGAGTTCGCGAATCGAGTAGTCGTCCTCGGTGAGCGCATCGATCACCTTGCCCGTGGCCAGAAACTCCTTGAACGTCGCCTCGACGATGGCGCGTTCTTTCGCATCCTTGAGTTTTTTCGTGACCCAGAAGAGGGGGATCGTCAACTTGGCCATGACGCCCAGCAGCGTGATACCGGTGGTTGGTGGCGATGCGGCCGAGTCCGCGAAGGCCCGCTCCATGATTCGTGCGTAGCCGATGACCGCGTGGCCGATCAACTTCGCGAGCCGATCTTTCATCTCCTGATCAAGACCACCGGGGGGATCTTTCACTCCACGCTTCAGGTCATAGTGTTCGATGCAGACCTCGTAGTGCGGATTGGCGAGGTCGGCGCCGTCCCTCACCATCCTGGCCAGCCAGTCCGGCCCTTCCGGAACAACGACATCGGGCCATCCGCCGAGATCCGCTTCGAGGATCTCCGTCAGTTCGCGGTAGGCGCAGGCGATGCTCCATTCGGCCGCGCGATGCACGATCCCCTCGGCCTCGCACTGTGCCGTGTGAAACGGCTGGATCGGATCGGTGTAGTAGTGACTGAGGACACCGGCGGCATAGACCGCTTCGGACCATTTCCCGTCCCGCAGCGCGGTGACAGTGGCGTCGTACCATTTCTGTGTCGCCGCGATCGCCCCACCCCAGTAGTTGTCCCGCACGTGCAGGACATGGTTCTTGAAGTCCTTGAACGTGTTGTCCGGAGCCTTGGACCCGTCCATGTACGTTTCAATGTTCTTCAGGCAGAGGTTCCGCCAGTTCTCGGCCGCACCGCCCCGGATGTGGTTGAGTGCATCGAGCGCCAGCTTGTGGTGGGTGCTCGAACACTTCCAGGCAAACAGCACGTTGAAGAGTGTGGACGACATGACAGGCGGCCATCCAGAAGGGGGGAACCTGCGGTGGAGCGGGGATGCTGCTTCAGAAACTCAGGATTCGTTCTTGATGACGCGCGACACCCAAGATTCCGGGCGCAAGGGTCGGGATGCTCGCAAGACGCGGATTATGCGGCAAGACCGGCTGGGGGATCTGTAAGCAGGATTCGGCCTCGTCAATCCAACCGCAAAAAGAATCGGCAATTTGTGCCGGACACGGCGGCGATTCTTGATCTACGTTGGAATATGGCCGATGGAATCTGGGAGATCCCCATCGGGCTGGCCACGTCCATTCTCTCAGCCCCTCAGAGACCGCAATTCATGAACAAGTTCTACCTCCTGCATTCCCCGGAACAACTGCACGAACGGATTCACCTCACCCTGACCCGCGATCCCCATGTCGGTGGTCGCCCCGTGCGGTTCGAACTGATTGACCGCGACGTGCTTCTGACCGGCTCGGTTCGGAGCTATTACCAAAAGCAGATGGCGCAGGAATCCCTCCGCGGCATTGAGGGACTGGGCCGGATCGTCAACCAGTTGGAAGTGGTTCGCACCTGACCGAACCGCGCCGGCTATTGATCGGCGCACAAACCACTGTCGTGATTCGGTGAGAACCAGCCGTAGCATGGACGCCTCGTCCGTGCGGCCAAGTGTGGCCAATGTGTCAAATGTGGGAACGGAGCCGCACGGACGAGGCGTCCATGCTACGACAGTCCTTGATGCGCCGATCCTACGGCTGCCTGACCGGTTCGACGTGGATCAGCACCTTCGTGATCAGCGGCAGTTCCGAGCGGATCACGTTCTGGACTTCATGCGCCAGTCGATGGCTGGTCTCCACGGTCATCTGCCCATCCACCTGCAGGTCGAGATCGACGAAGAAGTCCAGACCCAGCTTGCGCACGAAACACTTGTGCGTCCCCCGCACTCCGGGCACCGACAGCGCGAGGCGGCGGACTTCGACTTCGATCCCCGTGTCGGGTGCCCGGTCGAGCATCTCACCGAGTGCCGGACGCAGGATCGAGTAGCCGTTGATCAGGATGATTCCCGACGCGAGCAGCGCGGCCCAGTCGTCGGCCGTCTCATAGCCCGGTCCGCCCCACAGCGCGATGCAGATCCCGACGAAAGCCGCCGCGCTGGTCAAGGCGTCGCTTCGATGATGCCACGCATCGGCCCGGATGGCGGTGCTTTGAACGCCCTCGCCCACCGTCAGCACGAACCGGAACAGCGACTCCTTGATGACGACCACCGCGA
>JANMLE010000936.1:0-3185 GCA_031372385.1 Planctomycetota bacterium
GGACTCGTGCTCGCACGGGTTCAAAGACAAGGCCGGTGGTTGGCAGAAGAATCCGCTGGGAATTCCGCTTGCGGGCTGTCCACTCGAAGAACGCATTTCGGAAATGCACGAGCTGCGCAAGCGGGGCGCGGCGATTGCGGCACTGGCGATGATCATGCTCGATAACCCGATGTGTCCCGGCACCGGACACCGGATCTGTAACGACTGCATGAAGGGCTGCATCTTTCAGAAGCAGGATCCGGTCAACATCCCGCAGGCGGAGACGGGGATCGTCAGCGACGTGCTCGCCCTGCCGTTCGGGTTCGAAGTCTACAGCCTGCTGACCCGGTTTAATCCGCTCAATCATCAGCGACCGTGCGCGCTGCCGTACAACGGAGTCGACGTCATGGTCGTTGGCTTGGGCCCGGCGGGTTACACGCTGGCCCACTTCCTGGCCAACGAGGGATTCGGCGTCGTCGGGATCGACGGCTTGAAGCTCGAACCAATCTCGGACTCGCTCACGGGTCGCGGCCGGCCGGTGGCCAAGCCGATCAGCGATTTCTCAACACTGAAACAGGAGCTCGACGAGAGGATTCTGGCGGGGTTCGGCGGCGTGTCGGAGTACGGCATCACTGTCCGTTGGGACAAGACGTTTCTCGCCGTGATGTACCTGACGCTGCTGCGCCGGCGGAACGTGCGATTCTTCGGCGGCGTGCGGTTCGGCGGGACGCTCACCATCGATGATGCGTGGGATCTCGGCTTCCGTCACGTCGCGTTGGCGACCGGCGCCGGGAAGCCGACGATCATCCCGATGAAGAACCACATTCTGCGCGGCATCCGGACCGCCAGCGATTTCCTGATGGCGCTGCAACTGACCGGTGCCTTCAAGAAGTCGACACTGGCCAACCTGCAAGTGCGGCTGCCGGGCATCGTCATCGGCGGTGGTCTGACCGCGATCGACACGGCCACCGAGATGCTGGCGTACTATCCGGTCCAGGTCGAAAAGACGCTGAACCAGTTCGAGAAACTGAGCACCGAGTTCGGCGAACAGAGTGTCTGGGGGATGTGCGATCCCGAGGAGAAGGAGATCCTGCAAACGTTCCTGGATCACGGCCGCGCGGTGCGCGACGAGCGTGACTCCGCGCGGCATGAGGGACGTCTGCCGAACCTCGCCGCGCTGTGCGATTCGTGGGGCGGCGTCTCGATCGCCTACCGCAAGCGGATGGTCGATTCGCCGGCCTACCGGTTAAACCATGAGGAAGTCGCCAAGGCGCTCGAAGAGGGAATCCGCTTCGTTGAGAACCTCGTCCCCACCGAGGCGATCGCCGACAACTACAACGCCGTCGCCGCGCTGAAATTCAAACGCGCGGACGGACAGGAAGTCACGCTCCCCGCGCGGGCGGTCTGTTACGCGGCGGGGACGACTCCCAACACCGTCTGCGAACGCGAGGCTCCGGGAACATTCCAACTCGATGCCGACGGCAAGTTCTTCCAAAAGCACAAGCTGGTCGCGGACGGCGACGGCTGGAAGCTGGAAGCGGTGCAGCAGGGGTCGCGCGAAGCCTTCTTCATGTCGTACGAGAACGACGGCCGCTTCGTCTCGTTCTATGGAGACAACCATCCCGACTTCGCCGGCAACGTTGTGAAGGCGATGGCGTCGGCAAAGCACGGCGTTCACCAGGTGGCCCGGCTGTTCGCCAAGGAAATCAGCCACGCTAAAGCGGGAGGCGACGTCGCGTTGGAACAGTTCGAAAAGCTGACGAGCCGCCTCGACGAGGAGCTCATTCCGCGTGTCGTCGAAGTCAAACGCCACAACCCGAAGATCATCGAAGTCATCGTGAAGGCGAAGTATGCCGCCCGACGTTTCAAGCCGGGCCAGTTCTACCGCCTGCAAAACTACGAGTCCCGCGCGCCGCTGGTCGACGGCGTGCGGCTGACGATGGAAGGGATCGCGCTGACCGGTGCCTGGGTCGATGTCGAACGCGACCTGCTGAGCATGATCGTGCTCGAAATGGGCGTCAGCTCGCGACTGTGCGCGGTGTTGAAACCGGGTGAGCCCGTCGTCGTGATGGGACCGACCGGCACGCCGAGCGCAACGCCCGCCGGCGAAACGGTGCTGCTGGCCGGGGGCGGACTGGGGAACGCGGTGTTGTTCTCCATCGGCAAGGCACTGCGTGAACGCGGCTCGCGCGTGATCTACTTCGCGGGCTACCGCCGCCACGACGACATCTTCCTGCAGCACGCCATCGAAGAGGCGACCGATCAAGTCGTCTGGTCGGTGGATGCGGGCGATGCGATCGCGCCGCGCCGGTCTCACGACATGTCGTTCGTCGGGAACATCGTGCAGTCCATTCTGGCCTATGCCAAAGGGGAGATTCCCGGCCAGGGGATGATCTCGCTGCACGAAGTCGACCGCGTCATCGCCATCGGCTCGGACCGCATGATGGCCGCCGTCGCCGAAGCCCGCCACACGGTGTTGCAGCCGTACCTCAAGGCGGATCACATCGGCATCGCGTCGATCAACTCGATGATGCAGTGCATGATGAAGGAGGTCTGCGGCCAGTGCCTGCAACAACACGTCGACCCCGCCACCAAGAAGCCGACGGAAGTCGTGTTCTCCTGTTTTGATCAGGATCAGGAGATGGACTGCGTCGACTTCGCCAACCTGCGGCAGCGGCTGAAAACCAACAGCGTCGCCGAGAAGCTGACCAACCGGTACCTCGACCTGCTGACAGAACAGCAAACCGCGACGTGACGTTCACCCTTCCCGACAGGAACGGGCGGCGTGCCGTCGTTCGAGCCGATCCCATCTCACACGGAGACTGCAATGGATCCTTCACACATCATCATGTGGGCCGTTTGTCTTGGTGTGGCGTGGCTGATCTTCGTCAGCCTCACGGGTGCCGACGAGGGCCTCAAATCGCTGTTCGGCAAAAGCAAACTCCGCGATTTGGAACAGCGGGTTGAGAAGTTGGAAAAGCGGCTTGATGAGCTTGGACCGAAGTGAGAAATGCTTTCGCCCAAGCGAAGTCCATTCGAGCCGCGCCGGTGGAAGCCTGTTGAAAAACGTGGGGTACGCTTCCAGCGTGCCCGCTTTCTTCCCGCCAGAGCACGTTCAAAACGTGCTCCACGTCCGTTTTCAACGGGCGGATAGCCCGGATGATTCACCACGAAATACTCGAAACACACGAAAGGAAAACGTTGAG
>JANMLE010000959.1:0-1099 GCA_031372385.1 Planctomycetota bacterium
AGATGGAACATCCATCCGGCAATCGGCACGAACACCAGCAGCAGCAGCGTGAGTTGCCAGTTGAAATAGAACATCCCCGCGAGGCAGGCGACGGCCTTGAGTGGTTCGCGAATGATGCGCCCCCCCAGTTCCCCGAGCCCGTACGAGAGTCCCTGCAGCGTGTAGGTGAAGTCAGTCATCAGCTTCGGGGTTCCGTTCAGCGCCACTGTTTGCGGGTCGAGCTTCAGCGTCCGACGAAACATCGCCTGCCGCAGGTCGATCACCACCATTTCGGCGACGCTCCCCGCGAGCAGATCCTGTGTGAAACTGCACAGCCCCTTCAGCAGGGCGACGACCAGCACCAGACCGAACACCACCGTGAACAGACGGAATGAATCCGCCGGCAGCTTCGGCAAGATTCGGGTTTCGATTCGACTGAGCATCCAGACGCGAAACAGCTTGGTTTCCTGCCAGCCCTGTTCCCGTCGGATCTCGTTCAAGACGCTCAGCCGCCGCTTCATTCGGTCGCGCGTGCCGTTCTCGGGAAGTTGACCGAGTTCCGCTTCCTTGAGCTTGAGCTGTGCGGCATGCTCGCGTGCCTCGCGCGAGGACTTGTCGATCTCGTGCCGCACGTAATTGCCGAGCGTCTTGTGCTCGCCAAACATCACGGTGATGGGAAACGTGAGCGCCAGTTCCGCGCTCCACATCGCGGCGGCGAGCGCACCAAACACGATCGACCACGCCAGACGACGCCAGTACGGCCCAACGAACGAAACTAGCCGACTCCAAGTCTGCACGACGAACCGCTTCCCTGCTGTGTTTTGTCGAGCCGTACCAAGCGGCGGATGGGAACTCGTCCCCGTCCCCGCCGAACAGCCCGGCCCTCCCCGGTCATGGCCCCAATTTCACGGGCGTATTACAGAAGAATTCCGCCAGACCGTCCAGACCGGATTTCGGGAGGCAAGTCGCATCGAGCGATACCTCACACGGCCCACAGAGAGATGTTTTCGTTCAACCGCGTGGGCAACGCCCCGCGTGTTTGACGCTGTGACCGCGATTGACGCGCGGGGCGTTGCCCACGCGGTTAAACGACTCAGTTCGGGCCGCGCAAGGGATAAGG
>JANMLE010000990.1:0-5166 GCA_031372385.1 Planctomycetota bacterium
CCCGTCGTCCGTATTTTCAAGCCGTCGGGCAACAGCTTTGGCGTAACCACCGTTGATTTGTGTGTACTGGTGGACCGGCTACACCCGTAGCCCCGTCGCCCCGCCGCGGGGACGTCCGGTCGGCGGAGCGACCGGACTACAGTAACGTCACCGCGTGCCTCAGCGATGAGAGAACGGAAAGCGGAGTTGAATCTCCGCACTCCAAATCTCAGAACCCCAGCCCTTCGCCGTTGAGCTCGAATGTCCCGACCGTGCCATCGGTGATCTCGAACATTGCCGGGAAGCGTTTGACCCACGGCTTGTTCGCGGCGGGGCAGTACTGCCGGCTGTTTCCTTCGATCGCGGCGATCGTCGGAATGCGGGCCGCCAGGCTGGCCGAATGCAGGAACGAATAGCCGGGACAGGTCAGATCCTGGACGCACAGGAACATCCCGAACTTCTGCGCGGCAGCACCCAGCAGCAGTGATTCCGTGTGGCCCTTGCATGCCTTCAGCGCCACGCCGGTGTATCCCATTTCCTGCGCCAGCAGCAGCGAATCATAGTCGGTCAGCGATTCATCAATGACGACGGGCTTGAGCTTGGCCGCCTCATGCATCCGGTGATCGGGATGGGATTTCAAATCGCGGTGCGTCGGTTGTTCGATGTACTGAATCCGGTCGAACGTCGCCGGCGACTCGTCGCGGACCTTGTTGAGAAAGCTGACAACGTACTCGGGGTTCGGACACTTCTCGTTGAAGTCGGCCGAATAGAACCATTGCGCGCAGCCGCGGGCGACCTGGGCCGCTTCGGCCACGCGGTTGACCGACAGGGTGCGGTTCACGTCCCACTCAAAGTCATCGCCCGACAGCTTGATCTTCATGTGAGTCAGGCCGTTGAACGGAATCCACTGCGCCAGGGTTTCGGGCAGCCCGTCCCCGACCTTCTTGGCGACTTCGGCATCGGTCAGCGGATCGAGCGCGCCGACCAAGTGATAGAGCGGCATCCGTTCCTTGGGCTTCCGCAGCGTGTATTTGTCGAGGAACTCTCCCGCGAACTGTTTGTCCAAGTATTCCGACAGATCGTACGACACGAACTTCGACGACAACGTGTCGTAGCTGTTCAGACCGTGCAACCGCCCGTAGGCATCGTGCAGGGCCGCATCGAACGGACTGGCGGCGACCGCGAGGGCGAGTTTGGGAATCGGTTCCGGCAGCTTCAACTGGCTGGAGAGCGTCTTGCCGAGATGCTCGTATTCCGCCGACAAGTGGTACGAGAGTTCGAGCGGATGCCCGGTCTCGGTGCATCCCCACCCGAATTCCACGACCGCTTCGGCGAACTGCTTCATCGCGTCTTCGGTCTGATCGGCCGTGACCTTGTCGGTGGGCCAGGCCCAGATGTTGCCGACGGGCATGCTACCGAAGCCGCTGGCGTGGCGCTTGCCGTCGCGCGACTCCACTTCGACGTCCACGTTGATCAAGAACGACTTGGACTGCACTCGTCCGCCGAATTTGATGGGAGTCCGGAACGTCACGGGCTCAAAGGCGCAGGCAGCGCTGCGGATGCGGATGTCGGTCGCTTTCGTCATGGTCTTCTAAGAGAGTAGGAGGCGGGGGGGCGACAGAATTCGTCGGCCGAAACCGCGGCCGATCTTATCGGAGGGCTCCGGGACGTTCAACAAGGGACCGGCCTGAAACGGCTGTGGACGCGGACTGGCGCTGCGTGGATTCCAGTCGGCGTCATGAGAATTCAAAATCACAGCAGGTCTTTCGGCCGAGGTTCGGGCAACCGTTTGGCGGTCTCGTGGGCGCGATGGTTGACCATTTTCCAAACGCTGTCAACCCGATCATGTAATCTTTGCAGGCATTCGGCTTCGGTGGGTGCCATTGCCAGGACGGTGCAAACCGGCCACGACGCTTCAATGCGCGTGCCGGGAACGGGCACGTCCGCGAGTTCGTGGATCTCCCACTCCGATCGACATTCCCATACTTTTCCCGAGTCGGGCGTCATGTCCGGCGCTGTGAATGAACTGCGGGCATAGAGAATCATTTTGGCGACGACCGGTGTCGCCTTGATCGCGTCCGGGTGCAACAAACGGCGCGTCGATGCCTGCATTCCAGACCGAGTCAACAACGGCTGTCGCAACGCCAGCTCCATGATTTCAACCGACGCCGTGTACCGCGGATTCACTTCCACGATCCACGGTGTCCCCTGTCGATCCCGGATAAAGTCGACACCGAAGATCCCCCGCAAGCCGCTGCGGGTTGCCAACAGTTTCACCGGGCCGGTCAATGCGCGACGTGTCCGCTCGAATGATCCGGTCTCAAGGGAATCTGGTCGCAGCGGTCCGATGGAGCCGCAGTAAGCGAACGGCTCAGTTGCTCCCGACAACTCGTGGCCGGTCAACTGCCGCGTCATTCCGATGAATTCGACGGCATGACCGTCGCAGTGGTAGAGGGCCGAGAGTGTGTCACCGTGACGGCGCCGCTGGAAGTAGACCGGCTCGACCATGTCACGCTGGGATGTGCGATCGTCCCAAACGCACACCGCGCGTCCCCCGGCACTGGAAATCGGCTTTCGCATCCATGACCCGTCGACAGGGGGACGTGAAGATTGCGGCAACACCTCCAGCGAGGGCCAGCCTGTCCCACTCAAGGTTTCTGCCACCCAGAAAGGATTCCGGATCAACCGCAGGGCCGCCGGTGAGGTTCCCCACAACGGTCCATACGGAGCATCAGGACGTTGCAACCGCTCGATCAGATCGGGTCGGTTCTCCAAGGCTCCCGTGAAGAACCAAACGTCCGCGCGGACATCCGCCACATCATCGGGAAGGCTGTCGGGAAAGTCCCGCACGGGGATCACTTCGGCCAGTTGCCGCGTGTCCAGGTCGGCAAACAGATCGGCGCACACCGGCCGAAATCCCGCGCGAATCGCCGATGCGGCCGCGGACCGCGTGCTGCCGCCGACAATCAACACTCGCTGTTGACCATCGGGGGGCGCGTCTGGGATTTGGGAAAACGAGGAGGTCACGTTGGTCATTCGTCATCGAACTCGTTGGACTCAATCCGGAGCCTGCGGCGACGGCGCGGCCAGTAAATCGCGTTATACCTTGTGCGGTGTGAAATGAGCCGTAGCCGCATCTCGCCAGAGTGCGGGTGGAACTCGCGTTTGCCCACACTCTGGCGAGATGCGGCTACAAATCAAATGTCTCATTCTTTCCCGCGCGAGGTATGACAACCATTGCCATCGCCGTCGGCTCCAAGTGAAACCGATTCTTTCGATTGGGGAACGTTTCCGGTGGGCCGCACAACTCCGCCGGAGCGGCCTCGGACGAATTGCCGCGGAGAGTTTCGCCGATTGCGGCGTGACGGCTGGAAAAGTGGTGATACGATTGTTATCACTTCCGCAGTCCAGCGGCGTGAGAACCGGTCACGCGACCGGACTCGCCTCCCCAACGGAGGGCGAGGGCCGTCGAGTTCGAGAGTCATTGAAGAGGATTACACCATGTCGTTCTATGTTGGGGAAGCCCTCGCCGGCGAAGGCAACGAGATTGCTCACATCGACCTGTTGATCGGCGACAAGTCCGGTCCCGTGGGCGCGGCGTTCTGTAACGCACTCGCCGATCAGAAGCAGGGCCACAGCAACCTGATGGCCGTGCTCACCCCGAACCTGCTGGTCAAGCCCGCCACCGTGCTGATCACCAAGGTGACGATCAAGGGAGCCAAGCAGGCCGTGCAGATGTTCGGCCCGGCCCAGTACGCCGTCGCCAAGGCGGTGGCCGATTCCGTCGAAGCGGGCATCATCCCCAAGGATCAGTGCGAGAAGCTCGTGATCGTCTGCGGCGTGTTCATCCATTGGGAAGCCGCCGACGACAAGAAGATCGTGGCGTACAACTACGAAGCGACCAAGATGGCCATCGCCAACGCGATGAAGGGTTCCCCCAGCGCCGACGAGATGCTCGCCAAGAAGAACACAGCCAAGCATCCGTTCTCGGGTCTTGACTAGCTGTTAGCGTTTAGCTGTCAGCTTTAAGCCAGAACGAGACAAGCCCACGGGACCGGTTCCCGTGGGCTTGCTCGCGTTCGGTCCTCTGACTCTTGCGTCCTGCCAACCGCCTCTTCGCCAACCGCTTCCGTGCTCCCCTCATGAAAAACATCCTGATCCAACTCGACACCGATCCGCTCCCGAGCACGTTTGACCGCGTGGTCGCGGTGGATGCCGGGGCGGATGAGATCTTCAGCTACGGCGGAGTGACACCGGAGAACGTCGAGCCCCTCGTCCACGGCGCAATCTTCACCCGCAGCCCCGCGGATCTGATGCACACGGCGATCTTCGTCGGCGGGAGCCATGTTCCGACCGGCGAAGCGGTGTTCGAGCGGGTGAAGAAGACGCTGTTCGGACCGTTCTCGGTCTCGGTGATGATGGACTCCAACGGCTCCAACACGACCGCCGCCGCGACGGTCCTGTGCGCCATGAAGCATCTGAATCTGGCGGAGACGTCGGCACTCGTCCTGGCCGGAACCGGCCCGGTCGGATTCCGCGTCGCCCAATTGCTGCTGAGCCAGGGGGCGAGCGTGTCGTTGGCTTCACGCTCGCTGCAGCGTTCGCACGAGGCGTGTGAACGGCTCACCCGGCTGCATCCCGGCGCGAAACTGATTCCCTGTGAAACCTCAACGGCGGCCGGAATGCAGGCGGCGACCTTCGGTGTGCAACTCATCGTGGCGGCGGGAGCCGCCGGGGTCTCGCTGATCTCCGCCCCGCAACTGCGATCGATCTCGACCCTGAAACTGGCCGTCGATCTGAACGCCGTCGCACCGGCGGGGATCGAGGGGGTCGACGTGATGGACAAGGCGAAAGACCGCGATGGCGTGCTGGCCTACGGGGCCGTCGGCGTGGGTGGCACCAAGATGAAAATCCACCACGCCGCAGTTCGCCAATTGTTCGAAGCCAACGACCGCCGCTTCGACACGATCGCAATCTTTGAACTGGGACAACACCTGCCGCCCAAAACCGCGTGAATCGCCAGATTGTTGCGGGGCCGGTCTTCCGACCGGCCCACGCATCCGATTGCAGCTCTCCGCTCGCGCTCGTTAAGGTCTTGAGGCAGTTTCAAAACTTAAGTCCGACGTAGCCACGTTCGCCAGAACGTGGGGATTTCGCGGGTTTGTCCCACGTTCTGGCGAACGTGGC
>JANMLE010001025.1:0-8798 GCA_031372385.1 Planctomycetota bacterium
CCGATGCGAATTCCGTGGGAATCGTGCAGACCAAGTTTGCCACGCTGTTCGTTCCCCCCCAGCCGCTCACGTTGGAAGGGGGCCAGCAGCTTGGACCGATCACGGTGGCGTACGAGACGTACGGCGAGCTGACCCCGGCCAAAGACAACGCTGTGTTTGTCTGCCATGCGCTCACCGGTGATGCCCATGTGGCCGGCAAGCATGCGGCCGACAGTCGCAAGTCGGGCTGGTGGGATGGACTGGTCGGTCCCGGCAAGGCACTCGACACCAACAAATACTTCGTGATCTGCGCCAACGTGCTCGGGGGATGCCAAGGGACGACCGGGCCGAGTTGCCGCAGCCCGGAGACCGGCGAACCGTACGGCCTGCGGTTTCCCTTCATCACCGTCGGCGACATCGTCGAGGTTCATGCGGCGCTCGTGCGATACCTCGGCATCGACACGCTGTTGGGAGTCATCGGTGGCAGTCTCGGCGGCATGCAGGTGCTGGATTGGGTGGCCCGGTATCCCGACATGGTCCGCTGTGCGATCTGCCTGGCTTCGGCCGCCAAACTGTCGGCTCAGGGGATCGCGTTCAATGCGGTCGGGCGGCGTGCCATCACCGCCGATCCACAGTTTCACAACGGCAACTACTACGGAGACGACCCGTCGAAATACGGGGAGGTCGGCCCGCGGTTCGGACTGGCCCTGGCCCGGATGGTGGCCCACATCACGTATCTGTCCGAAGCGTCGATCGAACGCAAGTTCGGCCGCGACCTGCAACACAGCGACACGCTTGCCTACGATCTGCAAAGTGAAACCGAGTTCAAGATCGAGAGCTACCTGCACTATCAGGGGAAGCGGTTCATCGAGCGGTTCGATGCCAACAGTTACCTGTACCTGACGCGCGCGATGGACTATTTCGACCTGGCCCAGCGCTATGGATCATTGCAGCAGGCGCTGGGCCGGACCAATGCCCGGTTCCTGATTACGTCGTACCATTCCGACTGGTTGTTCCCGTCCAGCCAGAGCCGCGAGATCGTCAAGAACCTCGTGGAAACACGGCGTCACGTCACCTACCTGGAACTCGAAAGCGTCTTCGGTCACGATTCGTTCCTGATTGAGATCGAGCAACTGGAGGAACTGATGACTCCGTTGCTGTCCGAGACGTATCGACGGTTTCACCAAGACTGAGGTGTTGGATTTACTCCAAGCGGCCAGAAATGACCGATGCGCGACGTAGCTGAATTCGCAAGAATTCAGTGGACAGGCTGAATTCTTGCGAATTCAGCTACGTCAACAGGATTGATGACTTGAAGCGGGAAGCTTCCTCCCCATTGGATACCAGGCATCACACATGTTCCGATCCGATCCCACCGCCGCCCTGACCGACCGACTGATCATGGATCAGATTGGCTCGGGCAGCCGTGTTCTCGACCTGGGTTGCGGTGATGGCCGGCTGCTCTGCCGGCTGCGGGATGAGGTCGACTGTTCGGTGCAGGGGATCGAACTCGACCATCACGGCGTCATCGAATCGATTTCGAAGGGGATGCCGGTGATCCAGTCGGACCTCGACAAGGGTCTCGATGAGATTCCCGAGAACTCGTTCGACTTCGCGGTCCTCAGCCAGACCCTGCAACAGGTGCGGCATCCGCAGAACTTGTTGCAACGAATGCTCCGCGTGGCGAAGAAAGCCGTGGTCCTGGTTCCCAACTATGGGCACTGGCGGGTCCGGTTGCAGATCCTATTGCATGGCCGGGCTCCGGTGACTGGATCGCTTCCCTACGACTGGTACAACACCCCGAACCTGCACTTCATGTCGATGCTCGACTTCCGCGACCTGTGCCGACAGATGAAGATCCGCATCGCCCGAGAAATCCCCATCATCCACGGCCAGGCGGCCAGTGGTGCATGGGGAGCCAACGTGCGTGCCGACAGCGCCCTGTATGTCCTCGAACGAGAGTAGATCCGTTGAGTCTTTCCAGATTGAAAAGGAGACTGCCGATGATTCGATTGCTTTCCCTCGTGTTGGTCTGTGGCCTCGCGTCCCCGCTGCTGGCGGCCGATCCCCCGAAGCCGGCCAAGCCGGTCAAATCCGATCAGGCGGCGCTCGAGCAGGCGTTTGCCGAATCCTTGTCCAACTCCACGTTGGTCGGATACTTCACGACCGACGGCAAGGAGGGAACCAAGCCCGACCGATACCGCGTCGTCTCGGCGAAGAAGGTCCAGGACAACGACTGGATCTTCACGGCGACGATGAAGGTCGGTGAAAACCAGCTCGACATTCCCATCCCGATCAAGGTCTATTGGGCCGACGACACCCCCGTGATGTCGCTGACCGACCTGACGATCCCCGGCGTCGGCACCTTCACGGCGCGGGTCATGTTCTACGGCACCCGCTACGCCGGAACCTGGCAGCACGGCGACCACGGCGGCACGTTCGCCGGCGTCATCGAGAAACCCGTCGCCAAGCCGGAGCCGGAAAAGAAATAGTCGAACCGTGTGAGTTGGGCGTGGGCGCGGCGGTCCGACTTGATCCGCTAGCCACGTTGGACGTGTCACGGCTGCGGATAAGCCGTGCCGAAGTAGTGACAACGCCGTGGCACGCCTCAACTTCAAAAGCGGCCCGGGCCACCCTGCCACACGAGCGAAAAGCTGTTGCAACGACATGTGTCGTTTCGTCTGGTTGACTTCGGCGGGGCCATCTCGCCTTCAAGTGGCCGCGAATGGGTCAATGAGCGTCCGCCCCGGAATCCACCGAAAGTCGGCGGTGTTGCAAGTCACCAACTTCAACCCATGGGTGAGTGCCGTGCCGGCAATCAGTGAGTCGCCCAGCGACATCTTGCGTTGTTGCCGCAGGCGGATTGCCTCGCGGAGCACCGCGTCGGCGAGCGGTAACACATTGGCCGCGGAGAAGAACGACTCGAAGAGCGCACGTTGCGATTCCGAGTGCTTGTGATATCCCAACACCTCGACGTGGCTGACCGCTGACACCGCCGGAGAATGCCGGGCGATGAAGGCTCGCACGTCGCCGTGTTCGGGCCGAGCCGCGAAGATGATGACGTTGCTGTCGAGAAGCATCAGTCACGCCCCGGTAATGACCGATCAGATCGCAAAGCACGTTGCCATTCGACCGGATCGTCGATGTCCGCGAACGGAGCGATCCGCGCGAGTTGTTCGAGCGCGGCCGACATGGCGGCTCCCGGAGGTGCCTCACTGACAGGATCGTCAACCACAGTGACATTGACCAAGATCGGCTTGTCCTGTGGAAGTTTCGTGGGACGGGACGGATTCCATTTCAATTGATCGCCCGTCAACAGGGCTTGAAACGTCAGGGCCATGAGGGAGTCTCCGCGAACTTGCTGAATCCAACCGACACAGTATCAGGGGATTCGACGGATCGCCAACGAAACCTGTTGGTTTTACGATGACTTGTTGTGGCGCATCTCCTGATCGAGCCATGTTGAGTTCGGGAGGCTGGCAATTCAGAATTCTGAATTGGCCCCGACTCGATCCGCCACCCACGTTGGACGTGGCACGGCTTCAAGAGCGACCCGGGCCTGGCCACCCAGCCCCAGGCCGGGCTGCCGAGTCTACTCCGCTGTCCGAATCACAAGCCAGACAACGCACGCGATTGTGGCAACCGCGACGAGTTGGTCGATCCGTCGCCATTCAACGAACGAGCCACTCGTGATGGCCACACCAATCAGTGTGACACTGAACCAGATGGTGGTCTGGACCTCAGCAGACACGATGCCCGCCTCTTGGAAAAATCGCAGCGATATCCAGTAGCAAGTGATTCCCAGCCCGAACCCCAACGCCGAGAGTCCGACTTCTCTCCAATTGACGACGGAACTCTTCCAGATGCGCGACGCATGGATGAAGCCACGAGCATCCGCAATTCCCGACAGCAAGGTCAGTGCGAGAATCATCAACGTGGCTCGCGCGTGAAACATGAGATTTGTCGCCTACAGTTTCTTTGCGTGCGTCATCATCAAACCGTGGTACTTTCGTCTGGGGCGGTCGGCGGCAACGGTTTCGATGAGGATCGCATTTGGATCGCAACCGCATTCGACGAGTGCCTCGCGTAAGTCGCTCTCTTGTATGTTGACTGCCGGAAACAACGTGTTGCCGACTTGGTAGGAAGTGGCGCCTTTCAAAGCGGTCATGATGAGTTGCCCGCCAGGCTTGAGCAGACTGAGCATATTCCCAAGCAACCGCCGCCATTCGTCCTTGTCAGCCGTCATCGACGCTGCGCAGAAGTTGCTGGTCAGAATGTCGTACCTGTGGATGGCATCGTCGACCGGTGGCATTTGTGTTGCGTCGCACTTCAACAAACGAGTGATACGCTTCCGAACCAGCGCGTGCCGCTTTTGAATTCTCGAATGATCGGCGTTGATGGCTCCTTCAATCCGAAAGACCGCCTTGAAGAAATCCGTCCAATCCCAAGCCGTCTCCTCATCGTCAACCCAAAGTCGCAGTTCGTCGAGGTTTCGATCGAGATAGTCCGCGAGATGTACCTCCTTGACATTGATTGCGGCTGAGATCAATTGGTACACGGTGGGGCCACAACCGAAATCAATGAGCACGCTGTTCGGAGAGATAGACTTGACCGCCTTGTGGAAGAACTTCAGAAGCGCCACGTTCTCGGCACCGACATCCGCGTAGTACTCCGCCAAATACTCGCGCGGCTCAAACGCCGTGAAGTTGGCGAGGCAACTGATTTCGCTCGTCATCCAGCTATCCCAAAGCAAAGCGCTAACCGAATCTCCACCTCACGGCTTGCGGTTCAACGCTCAATGGCAGCGGCCCAAGACGTGGACGACTGGTCAATCCTAACCGGGGGAAGGTATACACACACTAGTGTGCTACACGGTTGTGTGTAGACGATGGCCGTGCTACGGGTTGCACTGGCCGCGATTCCCAAGGGACGCGACCAGCAGTGAAAACCATTCAACAGCGGTTCGGAGAAGTGCTTCGCAGACGACGCGAGGCTACCGGTCTGTCGCAAGAGACACTCGCCGCGATGGCCGAATTGCATCGGAACTACATCGGCCTGCTGGAACGGGGGCAGATGGTTCCGTCACTCGTCGTCGTCGAAAAGATCGCAGCCGCCCTCCGTGTCAGCATGGCGAAGTTCGTGGCCGAGGTCGAGAGTTTGAAAGAGTAGGCGAGTACTGCCGATTCCGCTGACCAACAGTTTGCAGGTCAATGGAAAGAAGGCCGGGCTACGTGTCCTGCTCGGGCGGGGTGTCACTGCTTTTTCTGGCCCCCACAACAACCGGTGGCACGACGGGGGTGGTGAGGGTTCCATGGTGCGAGTCCATGAACCATTTCACTGCGTTCCCTCCATGCGGGGTTCCACAGGTCGATGGACCCCGATCCACCGCTCCGCAAACAGGTGCAGCACGACGACAATTGTGACCCGCACTCTCAGGCGTTCTCCGGCGACCATCGCCTGCAGTTGTTGTCGAAGGATCGGACTCGGCAATGGTTCATCGAGGCGTTGGACCTGACGCGGGCGGTTCACGGCGTTCGATCGATCAACGACGCCTGACCGAAGACCCCGTTGAGAACTCCCGGCCAAAGATCACACTGGAACAGTCTGCCGCGTTCTGTTCGGGGTGTTCACGTTTTGCCCGTGTGAGACTAAGATGGCTGCCGCCCCCATCCACCCCTTTGGAGAGAAAGTCGATCATGTCCGAACCGACCCTGGAAGAGCGGGTTGCCGCGCTGGAGACCAAGCTGGAGTTGTTGACCGCTCCGTGGCTCAAACCCCCGCAGCCCAAAGATTGGCGGCGATCGATGGGCCTGTTCTCGAAGGATTCGGAGGATGAGGTGTTGAAACGGATCATGGACGCGGCTCTGGCCTATCGTCAGGCGGATCGCGAGCAGTTCTATCGCGAGTTCGATGCTCAACCTTCCGAGCCGGCACCATGATTCTGCTCGACACCGACCATTTCAGCGTCCTCGTCCAGCCGCATTCGTCGCGCGCCGCGCCGTTGATCGCCCGGCTGGAGGCGTCGCCCGACCAAGGCATCGGTGTCACGATCGTCACCGTCGAGGAGGCGTTTCGAGGCTGGATGTCCGAGTTGAACCGATTGCGCGACGCGCGAGACCAGATCAGCGCTTATGATCGCCTCGCCCTGCTGGTCGAGTTCCTCGCGTCGTGGCAGATCGTCCGTTTCGATCTACCGGCGGCGGATGCGTTTCATCGTTTGAAGGGCGAGCGGATCCGCATCGGCACGCAAGATCTCAAGATCGCCGCGATGGCTCTGGCACAAGAGGCACTCCTCTTGTCGGCCAATCTGCGAGACTTTGAGCAGGTGCCGGGACTGCGCGTCGAGAACTGGCTGGACTGATGGTGGCTGCCCGGCGGTTGCCCGTCACGGGGCGGGGTGGCCCGACTTCTTCTGGACCCCACAACAACGGGGGGCCGTGGCACGACGGGGGTGGTGAGGGTTCCATGGACCGAGTCCATGAACCAGTTCACTGCGTGGCCTCAAAGAGGTGTTCCCCGAGGTCGATGGACCCCGCTCCACCGCCTCGCAAACAGGAGCAGCGCGACGACCACGGTGAGCGACACTTGCTCACTTTCTCCGGCGACCGTCGCCTGCTGTGGTTGTCGAAGGATCGGACGCGGCAATGGTTCGTCGAGGCGTTGGACCCGGCGCGAGCCCGGATGATTCATGGTCCCTCACGGTGCCAATGCCGGTTCTGGCAGTTCCTTCGACGGAGGGCCGGCCTTCAAGCCTGCCACGAGGCCGCGGCACAGTGACGCCTTTTCGGTGGCTTGTTGCACGGTGGTGATCTGCTGCCACACCGCGTCCGCGTGACCGCGCTGGGCGAGCAGTGCCGCGGCGAGACGATAGGCTTCTTCGCGCAGGACGATATCGTCGAGCCGGCTGATGAACATCAGCGACGTCTCCCCTTTGTCGGTCGCGGCTAAACCGGTGGCAAACAGCAGCGCCAATTCATCACGGCGGCCGGACTTGGTGTCGAGTTGGGACACATACTGCGCCGCCTGTTGCAGGTTCTGCTGCAACAGTCGCCTCACGATGGCAAGTTCCGGCCGGCTCGGCGCGGCCGCACCGACCAAAGCGCCTTGAATGATCTTCTCGGTGTCCGTTCCGTGAAAGGCTTCGAGCAGTTCCCCGATCAGCGGCGCGCTGAGGAATTCGTCACGGCGGTTGGCGTTGGATTCGGCGCTGCGGTTGCTGACCTCCGTCCAGACCTTGTTCTTGAGGCCGGCGTCCACGAGGCGCGACATGATCGCCAGTTGCAGGCTGGAACGTCGCAGCGCGGCGCTCTTCATGTCGACCAGGACTTTGCGGTACTTCAAGACGTCCTGATTGGCCAGGTCATCATTCTTGTGCGCCAGTTCCCTCTTGATCATGTCCCGCAATCCGGCCTGTCCCAACTGGTCGGCTTGGTTGACCTTCACAGTGACAGCGGACATGGCTGGCGCGAGTCCCCTGGCAAACGTCAGTGCGAGCTCGAGTGATTCTTCGGCCTGCTGCAGGTGATCCGGCCACAAGGTGTGGGCGAACGAGATTTCGGCGGCGGCGGTTGCCGCTTGCACCAGCGGTGCCGTTGCCGGCAGCTTGAAATTGATGGCCTGTTTGAGGGCGGGCATTTCCGGTTCGGGAGGAACAGAGACCGTGGCCAACAGATTGTGGGCCTCCTTCAGGGTCGCCGCCGCGCCGTCTTTGTCACCGGCGGCAAACCGTCCGCAGGCGGCGCGAGCCCAGACGCGGGCGGCCAGAGCCGGCGACAGCGGCTTCACCGCGTCGACGATGTCGGCATTGGTGGCAGCCGACCCCGGCTGGGCCTGCCGCAATGCGATTCCCTCGGCCCAGATCGACACGCATTCGACCCGGCCGGCTTCGTCGGTTTGCGCTTCGGCCCACGCGCGTGCGACGGCGGGTTCTCCGCGCGTCACCAGTGACGCGGTCGTGGCCACAGCCTGCGGCTTGGTCCACGGCAGGACCGAGCGACTCATCGTCAACCGCGACACGCGACCGTCCGAAGCCATCTGCGTGCGCGCGGAAAGCTGTCCCTCACCATCCGCCGATTGGTGGCCTTCGAGTTGCGCGAGCCCCTCCTTGAGTCGGCCGGAGACGACGAGCGCCGCAGCGAGTCGGCTGGCGACTTCCAGTTGGCTGCGTCCCACCTGGGGCAGCTTCTGGGCATCCAACAGGGCGGCATCCAGGATCTTCGCCGCCGCTGGTTTGTCACCGGCGGACCACGCATTCCAAAACAATTCCAAGCTCGGTTCGATCCGGTAATACGGGACGCTGGAGCCGACGATGACCAGTTGCGCCAAGTGTTCGTTGGCGGCCTTGGTGTCACCCGCGCGGGCAGATGCATCGGCGGCAAGCTGCCGGCAGAACGCCTTGCTGCGCTGCCGGCTGGCTTCTCCCTTCAAGCACGCCTCGTTCAACTGTTTCAGGGCCGCGGCAATGAACTCATCGGGAGTCTTCGGCGTCGCCTCCCCCTTCTGCTTGTCATCCGGCAGCGCGGTCTCGGGCTTGATGACGGGCGATGTCGTTTCCGTCCCCGGAGTTGTCTTGCCGGGCACATTCGACTTCAGGCTTTCCGCGAGAAGTTGCTTGTCCTCTTCGGACATCACTGCCGGCTTGATCGTCTTGGTCCCGCTGAGCATTCCCGGCAGAAACACCGCGGCGACTCCACCCACGACCATGACGGCGGCGGTGATCCCGCCCACGAGCAACAGGTTGCTCTTCTTGGGAGCGGGCGGAGGGGGCGGAGCTTCCACTGTCGCCGCCGGTGCCTTGAAGATCGGAACCATGCAATTGC
>JANMLE010001037.1:0-2378 GCA_031372385.1 Planctomycetota bacterium
TTTCGTGTATTTCGTGGTGAATCATCCGGGCTAACCTTCGTCTTCCACCTTGCCGCGGTTGTTCAGGATGTCACCGATCTTGTTCAGCTTTTCCGCCAGCGGGCGGATCTGATTCACCCGGCAGGTTGTATGGTACGGGCAGTGACCGGTGCAATTCTCGTCGGAGTTTTCCACGAGGAACTTGCCGTCGCGGATCCCCGCGGCCAGTTGCGGGATGGTGTCGTTGAGGATCTGTTCCAGCGAATCGACCAAGCCGTGTTCCATCGGCGTCAGTGTCTTGCTGTCACGTTGGTATCCGCGCTTGAAGCCGGTCGCCTTCAGGCTCCAATAGCCCATCTGAAAGGGATCGGCATCGCGGCCGGCGATTCCGAGTCGACGGACGGCCAGGACGTACAGGGCCAATTGGATCGACCGGCCGGTCTTCAACTCGGCCTCGTTCGCCCGGGGTGGGCTTCCCGTCTTGTAATCGATGACGTTGAAGACGCGGCGTCCCGCGGCGAATCCGGTGTCGACGCGATCGATCCGTCCGCGCACCAGCGCGCTGCCGTCACCGTGTCCAAACACCAGCGGATCGGTCTTGACGTCGTCGGTCTCACCCGCGTCCGGCAGGCTGCCGAACGGAATTTCAGGAGCGAGCGACGTCGCACCACCGGTCCACGCTTCGTGCAGTTGGCGGTCGTAGTCGACCTGCTGCCGGGCGAACGCGTCGCCCCATTGGGTCAGCAGCCGCTGTTCGATGCGGGTCAACGCGCGCTGAAGTTCCGTTTCATGAAAACGCTTGCCCAGATGTTGCTCGACCAGCAGGTGGAAGCGTGCGGCCAGTTCTTCGGCGGGCTTGTCCATCCCTTCGCGCAGCAGTTGGGCCAGCACCAGGTGAACGAGGCTGCCGCGCGCCGCATAGTCCGTCCCTTCCTCGGGTGTGACCAGATCGTCAACGTTCAGCACGCGCTGGACCCAGAACCGGTAGGGACACGTGGCGTAGCCCTCCAGTTCCGTGGCGCTGAACTGGTGGCGCGGACTGAACCGCTGCCGCAACGTCGACAAGTTCGGCTCGCTGGTGAGGCGGCCCTCGTAGCAGGTGAACCCGCGCTCATGAAACCGCTGCGTGTTGACCTCGATCGCCGCCACCACGTTGCGGCCAGTTTCAAGCCAGCCGGGACGCTCGCACAGGCGGGCGAACAAGCCGGGGTTTCTGTGAAGAGCCTCGCTGATCGCGAGCAGCCGGAGATCCGATTCCGTCAGCGCGCGACCGGCTGCGGGAATCGGATCGAGCCGCCCTTCATGAGCCACCATCAGCGCCGATTCGGTGAA
Organism: Planctomycetota bacterium; assembly: GCA_031372385.1. GTDB lineage: Bacteria > Planctomycetota > Planctomycetia > Planctomycetales > Planctomycetaceae > Schlesneria. The sequence goes on from JANMLE010001037.1 coordinate 1,312, forward strand.
CAGTGATCGCAGCGCCACCAAGTACGGACTGGCGAAGACCGGCTGTCCCTTGGAATTGACGGCGGGATAGCTCAGCGTCAACCGCGAGCGGGCGCGCGTCAACACGCTGTAGAACAGGAACATCTCGTCGCGCTGGTGTTGCTCGCGATGTTGCAGCGGCACGCCCCGGCGCGCAAGCTCCTGACGGTCCGCTTCGCCGAACAGGCAGTCGTCGGCGCGGTTCATCGGAAAGCTGCTTTCAGCCAACCCGACGACGAACAGATGCGGCACATCCAATTGGCGGGCCTGTTCGACATCCAGGATGCGGACACAACCTCCCGGATCACTAGCCGCCTTGATCTGTTCGCCGCCGAGCAGATCGCGCAGTTCTGCGGTGAACGAAGCCAAGTCCAGACGGAGCGGCTTGGCGGACTTGGTGTCAGCGGACAACGTCAAGCGCCGATCCGCCTCGCCCGCCGTCCGCAGGATGCGCTGCAGCAGATCCCAATCATCACTGTCCCTCGACGCCATCACGCTGTCGCTCGACCCAACGGCACGACCGGGAGGGCGAGGCTCCTGCCGAGCCGATTCGGTTGCGTCCGCGCCCGCGTTTGTGGTCCCGCTCGCGTTTGTGTGCGAGCCAACGTTCGCTTGCATGCCGGTCTGTTGCCAGCCGAGATCGCGGCCGAGCGACGCGATCAGATCACCCCATTCGGAGAGCGATCGGCGCTGTCGCAGCCGGTCGGTCACTTGCGACAGGCGCTTCAAGATCGATTCGGCACTTCGCGCCAACGCGGCGAGCGCTGCCTTGGTATCGCCGCCGAAGTCACGATCGGTTTCACCGTCGGTTTCCTCCTCGACAGCGACACCGCCGGCAACCCTGCCAAGGACGCGCAGAATCATCTCGCGTCCGGCGTGCAGCTTCAGCCGACGCAAGGCGGCACCGACCGTGCGCGCCCCGTGTCCGCGAGTCAGTTCGGGCCAGCCCGGCTGAAAGTAATTGGAACCGAGCACCTGGGCCAACCGCGAGAACGGCCAGTCGTCAAGTTCCAATTGCAGGACCGAGAACAGCGCCTTGATCATCGGGC
>JANMLE010001056.1:0-3986 GCA_031372385.1 Planctomycetota bacterium
GGTGCGCTCGCTCCGCTCGCGACCCTGGGCTGGAATCCCTAACGCCTTCAGCGTAAAGACCTGTACATCGAGCTGCCCTTCTCGCAAACTTGGAACTACTGAAATGGCCTCTCGTATCTGACCGGCGAATCCCATGAAGAAGAAGTCGACCACCGCAGACGCCCGGAAGTATTGGCTCTTCAAGTCCGAGCCGTCGGCGTTTGGGATCGACACGCTGTCGAAAGCGGCCCGGCAAACGGCTCCGTGGGATGGCGTGCGAAACTACCAGGCCCGCAATTACCTGCGGGACCAGGTCCGCGTCGGCGATCTGGTGCTGTTCTATCACAGCCGCGAGGAACCGCTGGGCATCTTCGGCACGATGGAAGTCGTCCGGGCGGGTTATCCCGACCACACCGCGTTCGACCCGAACAGCAAACACCACGATCCCGGCAGCAACCCCGACCAGCCACGGTGGTACATGGTCGACGTGAAACTGATCCGCAAGTTCGACGCACCGATCACCCGCGACCGGCTGCATCAAGATCCAGTCACAGCCGGAATGCTGGTCATGAAGCGCGGCATGCGGCTGTCGATCCAACCCGTGACCGAAGCCGAATGGCTGGCGGTGCTGAAGCTGGCGGACAGCGTGTTCGCATAGATTCGCGCGGATCGCTCCGATGGAACACAGCAAGCCTGCAGCGATGTCATGGCTTGATTCTCGGACTGTCGCCACGCTCGCCAAGAGCGTGGGGAATCGAAGGTTGAGCCACCATCGCCCACGTTCTGGCGAACGTGGCTACCCGATGCTGCGGTCGTGACCAGAAACTACCGCCCAAACAAGTGCTTCAACAGCGGCTTGCTGGCTCCCATCGCGACACCGGCGATCAAGCCAACCCCGTGAGCCCAGTTCGCGACGTGGGGAATCACGAAAGTGCAGAGAACCAACCATCCCAGCATGATGGTCACGGTTTGAGGCGGAACCCAGAAGTTGCTTTCTGGATCCAAGCGTCCCCGCACCCAGGCATACCCGAAGAGTCCATAGTTCACTCCGGACATCCCGCCAAACACGCCATGCACCATCGAAAACTGGGCGAAGTTCGACAGGATCGTGATGACGAGGACGACGCCCACGAACTTCGGCGTGCCCAAACGGTATTCGACCTGCAGGCCGAAATCCCGGAGGTAGATCAGGTTGAACAGGAAGTGCAGGATTCCGAAGTGCAGGAAGATCGGAGAAGCCAGCCTCCACACCTCACCGGACCAGATCGCGTTCATCGTGCCGTCGGACGAAAACAGCATGCGCAGGAAGAGTTCTTCGTGTTTTTCAGGAGCCAGGCCGGTGAGCACGGCCACGATCATCATCAGGGCCATCATGCCGAAGGTGGCGGGGCCGTGTTCGATGGTCGGCTTGGCCCAGCGGTCCCGCAGGTCGATCGTGCGCCGCCGTGTGGCGACGGCCTGTTGGATTCGTGCCTCGACAATGGCGGCGGCTTTGCGTGTGGCGTTGCGGTAACGCTCGTGATCGGGCTCGTTCCGAAACTGGGCCAATTCTTCCTTCGCCTGGGCCACGCGGTCTTCCTCGTGAACCCAGACGATGTGGCCCGAGTGGCCGGCATCGACCGAACACGAGATCCCCAGGGAGACCAGGTACGCCGCAAACCGCTCGACCTGTTCGCGGTCTTCAATCGATCCAATCTGTCGCACGTTGAACTTCCTTGGTGGGAGGCGTTCGGAGCTTGTAGCACACAGCGTCCGTGTCTTGTCGGCCTGTGCGCATGTTCGATGTGGCGAAGTAACTGGCAGGGTTAGTTGGGGCGAATACTTCGGAGCGATCCCAGTTCACCGTCGCTTGGAGCGTTCGTCCCCGCTGGCACTTTGCGAAGCGGCGGCCTTGCACTTTCCCCGAAGGGGTTTCGTAAACCAGCCCAGGGCAAGCGACGCTTCGGAGCGCCGCCCTGGGTCGTCGAGACCGTGAGATCGAATCGCTCTGAAAGAGCGAAGGAAGCTCTCGACATTTCCAGTGCCCTTTCAGGGCACAACATTCTGACGCCTGTTTTCCTGGGGCGGCGCTCCCGCTGGTCGCTTGCCCCAGGCTGGTTTCCGTGACCCCTTTGGGGTGAAGGATGAGAACTGGTCAAATCCAAGACTGACGCGGAGATCACTTCTGCGAATCCCGCTCGATGGCTGCCGCCAAGTCATCGAGTACCTTCTCGCTGAGATTGGAGTCGTGCGTGCGCAACCACTCGACATCCATCCGGGCCTGTGCCCAGCGCTGCGTGCGGTAGCAGAGCACCGCCCGATAGTACCGGTTTCGAACGAAATCGGACTTGATCAACAGCGACGCTTCGACATACCGCAACATCCGTTCGGTGTCTTCGGTCGTGGCGGCGGTGTTCAGCAGGTTTCCCAGCATCCGGTCGAGGATCACGCGGGGGGGAGTCGCGTCCAGGTACGCGTCGTTCCACGGATCGTTGGTCAGCGATTCGAATTTCTTCCGGGCGTCGTCCTTCGAGAGCAATTGGCCGCGCTCGAAGACATCGACCAGTTGCGCGGCACCCTCGCGCGGTTCATGCCGCACGATGAAGTGCCGCGGCAGGCCGACGCCGACCACGTTCAGTCCCATCCGCCCGGCGATCTCGATGTACAGCACCGACAGCGTGATCGGCAGCCCCTCGCGGTCATCCAGAACTTCATTCAGATAGCTGTTGGAACGATTGTCGTAGTCCGTGCGGCTGCCGTGAAAGCCCTGCTCTTCGAACAGGTATCGGTTCAGCGCGGCGAACTTCGCCGCCTCACTGGCGTCATTCGGCAGATCAGCCTGAGCCCGGCGCGCATGCCGCTCGACTTCTTTCACGTACGCGTTCAGATCGAGTTCCGGGTTGTCGAGCCGCGAGATCAGCAAGCCGGCTCGCAGCAGATCAAACGCGCCCTCTTTCTCGCTGAGCGTCTTCTCGAAGTCCGTCAGGGTTTGCTTGAGCTGCACGCTGGCGGCGAGCTTGCGCAATCGCGCGGCCTGCAATTCCAGCTTGATCGCCTGCTCTTCAATCAACTCGAGTCCCTCAGCGCCATCGGCAAGCAACTTGTCGGCGGCATCGGGCAAACCCGCGTCCGTTGCCAGTGCGGCGATCACTGTCGCCACGCGGTCGGTGGTCGCGGTGGACGGCTGCGAGCGCGCGATCGACTCGGCCACGTGGAACCCCTTGAACTCGGCTTCGGTCTGTCGGAACTTGCAGAGGCCGACGCGGCCGCCGGTGTACTCGGAATCCTTTTCCTCAATCACCAGCTCATCATTCACGAAGCATTGAATCCGGTCCTTTTCGACCCGCACCTTCAGCCAGTTCCAACCGGTCTCGTTGAGGTGCGGCGTGCGGATCTCACGCAAAACCTTCCACACGTCTACATCGGGGCCGTCAAACCGGCTCAGTCGCAGGCCGCCGTTACTGGGATAGAACCCATAGTGTTTGTGCTTCCCGTCGGCATGAAAGACCAGGCCCGCCGCGCCGTCGTTCGGTTCGAACTTCACCTCGACGGCCATCTCGAACGGGACGGCGGGAGCGTCGATTGTCGACAGGCAGAGTGCGCGGCCGCCGAGTCCACCTCCGCGACCATCCACCATGATCCGACCCGCGCGCTGTCGCCAGCGTCCACCGGGAAGTGCGGTCCATTCTTCCGGGTCGAGCACACCGATCGTCAGCCAACGACTCATCGGCACCGGATTCGGCCGCAGCAGCAGCGGCTTCAGCGCGTTGACCGGCATCGCGAATCCGAGGTTCTCGGTCTTCAAAGACTTCAGCGTCAGCAGACCATGCACGCGGCCGCGCAGGTCGAGCAGCGGTCCGCCACTATTGCCCCTTTCGATCGGCAGCGCAACCTGCAACATCGTCCGTCCCTCGATCTCGCGGCGGCCCGAAAGGACGCCGCTGACGATGCTCCGTTCCAAGCCCACCGGATTGCCGATCGCCACGATCGGTTGACCGTCCTGAAGGTCGTCCGAATTTCCGAGCGGC
>JANMLE010001062.1:0-1074 GCA_031372385.1 Planctomycetota bacterium
CCCGTCGTCAACCTGAACGAAACCACCATCCTGCCCAAGGTGCTGGAAGATGTCCCGCAGACGATGGCCGAGCTGTACAAGATCATGCCGCTGTCGAAGAAGGACAACGTGCTGACGGTGGCGATGGCCGATCCGCAGAACCTGGCGGCACTCGACGATCTGCGCAACATGCTGGGGTGCGAAGTCCGTGGTGCCGTGTCGAACGCCAAGGATGTCGAAGCCGCCATCGCCCGCTATTACGCGGACCGCGAAGAGAGCATCGAAGACCTGATCGGCAAGCTGGAGGAGGACAATGTCGAAGGGGGGCCCAAGGGGCGGGGATACGACCTCGCCGACGACATGGATGCGGCCCCCATCCGCAAGCTGTTGAACATGATCCTGCTGCTGGCGATTAAGGACCAGGCCAGCGACGTCCACTTCGAGCCGTTTGAGGATGAATTCAAGGTCCGCGTGAAGGCGGACGGCATGCTGTACGAAATGGTCCCGCCCCCGCGGCACCTGGCCAACGCGATCGTCTCCCGAATCAAGATCATGTCCGATCTGGACATTGCCGAACGCCGGATGCCCCAGGACGGTCGTATTGAACTGAATGTCGGCGGTCACTCGGTCGACCTCCGCGTCAGCGTGCTCCCCACGCTGTTTGGCGAGGCGGTCTGCATGCGGGTGCTCGACCGAACCGTCGTGCAACTGGACCTGAACAAGATCGGCATGGACGCCAACACGCTGACCAAGTTCCGGGTGGTCCTGAGGCGGCCCAACGGCATCGTGCTGGTGACCGGCCCGACGGGCAGCGGCAAGACGACGACGCTGTACTCGGCCCTGAACGAATTGAACGACATCGAAACCAAGATCATCACCACCGAAGACCCGATCGAGTACGACATTGACGGACTGATCCAGGTTCCCGTGAATCCCGACATTCAAGTCACGTTCGCGAACGTGCTGCGGGCCATCCTGCGGCACGACCCGGACACGATCCTGGTGGGCGAGATCCGCGATTTTGAAACGGCCGAAGTCTCGATCCAAAGCGCCCTGACCGGCCACCTGGTGTTCAGCACACTGCACACCAACGAC
>JANMLE010001064.1:0-10333 GCA_031372385.1 Planctomycetota bacterium
CTGGAAACTGGATGTTGACGTCCGATTTAGCCGATAGTAGATTGGCTCCAGCCAAAGTGGACACGTGCATCCGATTTTGAGCCGCGTCCCGCCCGCCGTCAACTCCCACCCGCAAGGAACCCCGCCGTTAAGCACATCGACGAACGCCGCCTCGAAAAAGATCTGAGCTATCGGTTCGCGTACCTGATCGAGTTCATCGGCTTTGGTGAGCAGGACATTCAGGCCGTGTACGGGGCCGCTGGCGCACTCGCGCCGCTCGTGCCGGGCTTGGTCGACGCCGTGTACGACAAGCTGTTTGGATATGACGCCACCAAGCGTCACTTCCTGCCGCGACAGTTCGGCTACGAAGGGGCCGTTCCCACCGAACTGGCGTCGCTCACGCAGGATCACGAGATGATTCAGTTTCGCAAACAGCATCTGGGCCGGTATCTGGTGGCCCTGGTGACCAAGCCGTACGACGCTGAGATGGTCGGTTACCTCGACAAGGTCGGCAAGATTCACACGCCGAAGGCCGGCTCGAAGGAACTCAATGTTCCGCTTGTCCAAATGAACGCGCTGCTGGGCTTCGTCTCGGACGCCCTGGTGCAAACGATCCTGAGTTTGAATCTGCCGCGACCGCAGGAGGTCGCCACGCTGCGGGCTTTCAACAAACTGCTGTGGATTCAGAACGACCTGATCAACCGCCACTACCAGGACGCCCACTCGGTGGCTGCCCGGTAAGGCGACCGGCAAGAGTTCGCTTCCCCGCCACTGGGCTTGTCCCGGTGGCTCGACGGCTTTTGCACTACTTGATTTGCTGGGTACCATTTGATTTGCAAAAGCCGTCGAGCCACCGAGGTAAACTCGGTGGCGGGGTCAATCAAGAGTTGCCGGTCGCCACAGTGAGCCACCTTGTCAGGCCGCGAGTTGCAGATGCCGTTACCGGCGGGCGGGAGGGATGGATGTTCGAAACGTATCACCATCGATGGACACGATCGCTCGCGGCACTTGCCCTCGCGCTGGCAGGCGGTGGGGCAAGCGGTCAGGATTTTGAGCGTGAGCCGATCAACTATGCGACGGCCACACCCGACAACCCCGTGTCGCAGTTGCAGGCTCGGCTGGACGACGGAACCGCGCAGCTCAAGTACGACGATCGCGTCGGTTACTTGAAGGCGGTGCTCGACGGATTGCAGGTTCCCGTGTCGTCACAGACGCTGGTGTTCTCGAAGACCAGTCTGCAGCGGCACAAGATCGCGCCGCGCACTCCGCGGGCACTGTACTTCAGCGATGACATGTACGTCGGCTTCTGTCAGAACGGCGACGTGGTCGAACTGTCGGCCGTCGATCCGCAACTGGGGGCGGTCTTCTACACGCTCGATCAGGAGCCGACCGAGAAGCCCCGGTTCACGCGGCAGGTCGACAACTGTCTGGTGTGTCACGGTTCGTCGCACACGCGCGGCGTGCCGGGGCATTTCATCCGGTCGGTGTATGTGGACGGCGTCGGCTTCCCGGTGCTGGCGATGGGAACGCATCGCATCGATCACACCAGCCCGATCTCGAAGCGCTGGGGCGGCTGGTACGTGACCGGCACGCACGGCGAGCAAGCGCATCTGGGCAACCTGATCGTCAACGGCAAGCACGATCGGGAGCCGGTGGAAAACGCGGCCGGGCAGAACGTCACCGATCTCAACTCGCGGTTCAAGACGTCGGCCTATCTCTCGCCGCACAGCGATCTGGTGGCGCTGATGGTGCTGGAGCATCAGACGGAAGCTCACAATCTGCTGACGCGCGCCAGCTTCCAGACGCGCGAAGCGCTGTATTCGGAAGAGCGGCTGAACAAGGAACTCGGCGAGCCCGACGGTCATCGTTGGGACAGCACCACCACGCGGATCAGAAGTTCGTGCGAGGCGTTGGTGAAGTACCTGCTGTACTGCGACGAGGCGCCGCTCACGGCGCGGCTGCAGGGGACGACCACGTTCGCCGACGATTTCCAGGCGCGCGGCCCTCGCGATCCGCAGGGGCGGTCGTTGCGGGATTTCGATCTGCGGCGGCGGTTGTTCAAGCACCCGTGCAGCCACCTGATCTATTCGCGTTCGTTTGATGCCCTGCCGGCCGAGGCGAAGAGTCTGGTCTATCGCCGCCTGTGGGACGTCTTGAGCGGTGCGGACCGGGGCAAGGACTTTGCGCACCTGTCCGACGCCGACCGCACCGCCATTCGCGAGATCCTGATCGCCACGAAGCCCGGCTTGCCGGACTACTGGAAGACGGCCGTTGACGGGATTCGCTAGTGCGGATGATTCATGGATTGAACCACGAAAGACCCAGCGCGGCTTCACTTCGTTCAGCCGCAACCAAAGGGGAAGCAGAATCGCCAAGTCGTGGTATGGCACCGGACAAAGGAAAGCCCAGAGGGAACCACGGAAGGACACGGAAAAAACAGCCGCCCGGTGGTCTGCCTGCCATCCACTGGTTCAGCGTCGCTCACCTCATTCTTTTTCTTTCCGGCGCATTTGTCCGTGATTTTCCGTGCCTTCCGTGGTTCCAGTCCTTCGGCCCTGGCATTTCAACCTCGTCAAGAATTTGCGCGCCCGGCGAAGAAACCAAACGTTTGTCGTACGGAAATTCACGGAAGTGGAAAAGATGCAACAAGTCGCCGGCTCGAACTGCGTTTGTCGAGCAGACGGAGATTCTTGATCGCAGCTTGTTCACTTTTTTCCGTAGTACTCACGTTTCGTTTCTTGTCGGCCTGCGCAAATCCTTCTGCTTCAAAGTAGTGTCGAGACCCGGCAGGAGGCGATGCGCGGGTTGTGGAACGCCTATTTCGAACGGCTGATGCAGGTGGCGCGACAGGCGATGAGCGACAGCGCGAAGCGGACCACCGACGAGGCGGACGTGGTGGGGAGTGTGTTCCTGCGACTCTGGAACAAGGCCCACGACGGAGCCCTTTCCGACCTGAACAACCGCGGCGAACTGTGGGGACTGCTCGCCAGAATCACCCGCCACAAGGCGATCGACCGCACGCGACACGCCGCGCGGCAATAGCGGGACGGGGGCAAGACAGAGGAACTCGACGTCGAGCAACTGGTCAGTCAGGAACCGGCCGCCGAAACCGTCGCGTCGATGAACGAAGAAATCAAACATCTGCTGACGCGGCTGGGAGATCAAACGCTGCAACAGGTGGTGTTGCTCAAGATGGAGGGCCACTCGCCCGGTGAAATCGCCATTGAACTGGGGACATCGGAACGGACCATTCAACGAAAGCTCGCGCTGATTTGTTGCGAGTGGGAGAAGGAACTGGCCGCCGACCGCGGCGGCTCCGACGCGCCCCGGCGGCCATCCGAGAAGGGGCCGAGTTGATGACAATCGGCCGGTGGATCGTTGATCTGCTGGCCGATAAGTTCGTCGTTGTGCTGATGCTCTTCGCTCGAACACCCGACCCCAATTCTCCGAAGTGAGCGGCATGGCGCTTGCCGCCGGTGACGTGTGATCGGCCCAGGCAAAAACCGGCGGCTGTCGCCGTGCCGCTCACAAGCCTGGCGACAAGGTGAAGGGGCATGGGGCGGTCGCCGGGATGGAGATCCTACATCCAGGAGTCGATTTCGGTGAAGGCGCTGTCGAGGTCGGTGTCGTTGACGGTGTCGCGTTGGGCGGCGGGCGTTGCCAAGCTGCTGTTGCGGAAATACCAGTCCCGGTTGTCACCGAGGATGACGTGATTGCCGCCGGTCAGCGTGTCCTTGACGTGGTCCTCGTGGACCGTGGTGGGGGTCAGCGTGACGCCGCCGTTGGCACCGCCGCCCGTGTTGCCCCGGAGATGATCCATCCGCTGCGTGAACGTGTTGGCCGAGACCCATTCGGCGAGCAGCGCGGCCAGCGAGGCGGCGGTCGCCTCGCCGTCATACCGCGCCCCGAGCAGCAGGTCTTCGGTCGCCCCTCCCATCAACGTGTCGGCGCCGATGCCGCCGATCAGGATGTTCTTCCCGTTCCCGCCCGCCAGGGCATCATTGCCGGCTCCGCCTGTCGGGACATCATTGCCGTCGTTCCCGTACAGCGCGTTGTTGAGCGTGTTGCCGATCAGCGTGTCGTTCCCCGAGCCGCCGTAAATGTTTTCGAGCGCTTTGTTCGCGGCCAGCGTCAGCTTCAGATTGGCGTTGACCGTCTGCTGTATCGTCAGCCCCAGGTTCACCGCCACGTTGTTCGTGCTGCCGACGAAATACAACTCGTCAATCCCACCGCTGTCGGCGACCGTGTCCGCGTCGAGCTGCGTGGTCGTGAGGAAGAAGTACCGGTCGTCCTGCGTGCCGCCGTCCAGTCTCTTCGTGAACCCCGCCGCACCCGGCCCGCGGTCGCCGCACGCCGATTCGAGAAGCACGACACAATCCAACGCGACTAGGAGAACTTGGTGGCCATCGGGAGGACCTTTCGTGACTGGCGGAGATCTGCCGTCCGGACAAGACTCCGCGGCGGATGATGTCGGGATGGTTTTGTGTGGGATACGGCAGTCTTCAAAGTATACCTAAATCAAGCGACCCCACTGAGCTTGTCTCAGTGGATCGCGGGCTCTTGCACTACGTAACGCGGCATCTCAAGTGAAAGCAGGCATAGTGCAAAAGCCTGATTTCCACCGAGGCAAGCTCAGTGGGGATTGGGGACATCGCTTGATTGAGGATTAAGGTAGACAGCTACAAACTTCCCTCCGGTCCGATCGAGACCGTGCGGCAGACTTCATCCGACTTGAAACCAAGCGCCATCGGACGGCGTGTCTGCGGCAGGACCACCACGTCATACAACTCGCGCACGACTCCCTCGATCCGCACCCAGTGAACCAGGTCGCCGGTTCGCAGGTCGATCACGTACAGCCCGCAGCGCGGTTCGGCCTCGCGCGACTTCAGGTTGTCATCGAGGGCCAGACCCTGAAACGTCCGGTTCTCGCGCTGCAATGACGAGCCAATCACCGCGTAATCGCCGACAAACGACAGCCCGCGCAGGTAGCCGGGACAGAACGCGATCGGTTCAAACTTCCCCGCCGTGCGATCGACCGTCCTGAAGAACCCGGTCCCCGAATCGAGCAGCCACAGCTTGTCGCGATAGACCCGCGGCGAGTGCGGCATCGACAGGCCCGTCACGAGCGTCTCGTTGGTCGTCACGTCCATCACACAACCGCCGTCGCGACGCCGGTCGCGCCAGCCGTCCGCCACGTCGCTCTGACAGACCGACGTCACGTACTTCGGCCGGCCGTGCTCCATCGCCAGACCGTTCAAATGACAGCGGTCTTCCGCCGCCAGCTTCGACAGAAACGGCGGCTTCCACAACGGGATGAAGCTGTGACGGTCACTCACCGTGGCGAGACAACCGAACAGCGTGTTCACAAACACCGGCCGACCGCTGGCATCAATCGACACGTCGTGGATGTCGAGATCCCCCGTGACGTAACCGACCTTGGGGGCATACATACAGCCGGTCATAACCGTTGGAAAGCTGCCCCGGTTCGAGCGCGTTCTCAAACCGCCAGAGCTGATACAGCGACGACATCCACAACGTCTGCCCATCGGACCACAGCCCGAGACAGCGGTTGAACGTCCGCTCAAATACGGAGAGCCGTCCATCCGGCTGCAACCCGATCAGAAACAGCTTGCCGCTCTGATACGTGGTAAACGCCAGACTGACCCGCTGCTCAGCCAGCCACGCCGGAAAGTGCCGCGAGCCCATCAACTCCAACTGGGGAGTCGAGGCAGAACTATCGCGAGCAGCCGTACTTTCACTCGGTTCGGAACGGGATGCCATGTGTCTGTCCACGGAAGTCCTCTGTGATCAAGAAACTGGCACAGGGACCGATAAAGGTTGAGTGACCAAATCCACCCGGCCCCAAAGCGAAGCACGACGTGTCAGTCACCACAGATTTGAAGGATGACGTGACCGACAAAAGTCCCCGTAGCACAGACGCCTCGTCCGTGCGTCTGAAATCGCCCCTGACATTCGCGCACGGACGAGGCGTCCGTGCTACGAAAGGCCGGCTAGGTGACTTTTGTCGGTCACGTCAAGGATGACTCCTGAAACCTCCCGCAACATGCGCAATCTGAGTGGGCACGAGAGTACGGGAGTATCGGGTCGAAGGGACGGGGAGTCCGCAGATTCCGCGCAGAATCCGGCAGATGTTCCGCCGGACCGACATCCGCCGGTCCGGCCTGCCTGGCGATCAAATCCGCCCCCAATCCCGCGAATCAATTCCGGCTTTTTATCAACCGCCGACCCGGTGAGAGAACGCCGCGCGCGAGGGTGCTCACCAGCCGCTGTTGTTGTTGTGGTTGATCGGGTGACCGCCCTGTAACAGCGCGACCATCGCACAACAAGCCGTTACTTTTCGGCCGAGCCGGGCATGACAATCGGCCGGCGGATCGTTGATCCGCCGGCCGATGAGTTGTTCGTAGTGCTGATGTTCTTCGTTCGAAGGACATCGTCGGAAGGTGATGAACCGTCGACCGCGGCCGAGCGGGTGGCCCGGCGGCGGTCGCCGATTGGCACTCACTTTGAGCGGCAAGGAGCCAGCCGCCGGTGTGATGGACTTGAGCTTCCCAACAAAGCACCGGCGGCTAGCGCCGTGCCGCTCAATTGACGAATGACAAAGTCAGCGCCATTGGGCGATTGCCGGGATCGGGTTCCTACAGCCAGGAGCTGATTTCCGTGAAGACGCTGTCGATGTCCGCGTCGGTGACGGTGTCGTGGTTGAGCACCACCGCCCCGGCCCCGTTGTTCAGATACCAGTCTCGGCCACCGCCACCTGTCAGCGTGTCGGCCGCACCGTCTTCCTTGGCCGTTGCGGAGGTCAGCGCGGTCGAGCCGTTCAGTCCTCCTGCCAGCGTTCCCAACAGGTGTTGCATGCGGGTGTCGTAGGTGTTGGACGAGGACCATTCCGTTCGCAGCGCGATCAGCGCGCCGGCATCCGTTCCCAGCAGGTAATTCCCACCGAGCATCAGGTCTTCGCTCGCGCCGCCGGTCAGCGCATCCGCCCCCGTGCCGCCGATCAGAATGTTCTTTCCGGCTGCGCCGTTCAGGACGTCGTTTCCGGCACCGCCAAACAGCACGTTGGCCAGCGCATTGCCCGTCAGTGTGTCATTGAGGGCTCCGCCGATCACGTCCTCCATCGTGGCGTTGGAGGAGAGAATCAATGACAACCCGGCGTTCACCACCTGGGATCCGGGGGTCGACAGATCAACCGTCACGTTGCGAGTCGTTGTGGCGCTGAAGTCGAGCGTGTCGATTCCACCACCCACCTCGCTGATGGTGTCGGTCCCCAGTGCCAGGTCGGTGTTGAACTTGTAGATGTCATTCCCCGATCCGCCCGTCAGGGCATCGTTGCCCGCCCCACCCGTCAGCGTGTTGTTGAGAGTGTTCCCGATCAGCGAGTCGGTGCCCGCCCCGCCGATCACGTTTTCCATTGTGCTGGCCGACGAGAGGTTCAGCGTCAGTCCCGCATTCACCACCTGGGCCGGCGCGGTCGACAGCGCGACCACGACGTTCCGCACCGCGGTGGCACTGAAATCGAGCGTGTCGATGCCACCACCCGACTCGTTGATCGTGTCGCTGGCGAGTGCCAGGTCGGTGTTGAACTTGTAGGTGTCGTTGCCCGCCCCGCCCGTCAGCGTGTTGTTGAGCGAGTTCCCGGTGAACGTGTCAGCGAGTGATCCGCCGGTCGCGTCTTCCATCGTGGAACCCGAGCCGAGGGTCAGCGTCAGTCCGGCGTTCACCACCTGGGCCGCGGCGTTCGACAGGTCGATGGTCACGTTGCGGGTTGTCGTACCGCTGAAATCGAGCGAGTCAGTCGCACCGCCGGTCTCGACGATCGTGTCACTGCCCAACGCCAGGTCCGTGTCGAACACGTATCTGTCGTTGCCCGCCCCGCCCGTCAGCGTGTCGTTGCCGCCGAAACCGACCAGCGCGTTGTTACCCGTGTTTCCGATGAGCGTGTCAGCGAGCGCCCCGCCGACCGCGTTCTCGATCGCGGTCCCCGACCCAAGGGTCAGTGTCAGTCCGGCGTTAATCACCTGGGCCGCGGCGATCGACAGATCCACGGAGATGGCCCGGGTTGTCGTCGCACCAAAATCGACCGTGTCGATCCCGCCCGCCGCTTCGACGATCGTGTCGCTGCCCAAGGCCAGGTCGGTGTTGAAGGCGTAAGTGTCGTTGCCCGCACCCCCGGTGAACACGTTGGTGAGTGTGTTCGCGGTCAGTGTGCTGCCCGCGGACCCGGCGATCGCGTTCTCGATCGTGCTGCCCGACGAGAGGGTCAGCGTCAGACCCGCATTCACCGTTTGCAGCGTCGCCTTCGACAAGTCGGCGGCCACGGAGCGGGTCGTCGTGCCGCTGAAATCGAGCGTGTCGGTTCCACCCCCCGACTCGACGATCACGTCGCTGCCCAGCGCGGTGTCGGTGTCGAACACATACGTGTCGTTGCCCGCTCCGCCGGTCAGCGTGTTGCTGGCCGAGTTGCCGGTCAGCGTGTCATTGAGCGTCCCGCCGGTCACGTTTTCCATCGTGGTCGCCGACGAGAGAGTCAGTGTCAGGCCGGCGTTCACCACCTGGGCCACGGCGTTCGACAGGTCGATCGCCACGTTCCGGGTCGTGGTCCCACTGAAGTCGAGCGCATCGGTTCCGCCACCCGACTCGTCGATCGTGTCACTGCCCAGTGTCAGATTGGTGTTGAAGGCGTAGGTGTCGTTGCCCGCGCCGCCCGTCAGCGTGTCGTTCCCCGCACCACCGGTCAGTACGTTGCTGCCGGTGCTTCCGATCAGCGTGTCACCGAGCGCCCCGCCGATCGCGTTCTCCATCGTGGTCGCCGAAGAGAGCGTCAGCGTCAGGCCGGCGTTCACCACGTGGGCGGCGGCGTTCGACAGGTGGACCGCCACGGCCCGGGTCGTTGTCGCAGTTAAATCGACGGTGTCGGTTCCACCACCCGCTTCGTTGATCGTGTCGCTGCCGAGCGCCAGGTCGGTGTTGAAGGCGTAGGTGTCGTTGCCCGTTCC
Organism: Planctomycetota bacterium; assembly: GCA_031372385.1. Lineage (GTDB taxonomy): Bacteria > Planctomycetota > Planctomycetia > Planctomycetales > Planctomycetaceae > Schlesneria. The sequence continues at coordinate 8,997 of JANMLE010001064.1, forward strand.
ACCCGTCAGCGTGTTGTTCAGTGAGTTGCCGGTGATCGTGTCACTGAGCGCTCCGCCGGTCACGTTCTCCATCGTGCTGGCCGAAGAGAGTGTCAGTGTCAGGCCCGCGTTGACCACCTGGGCCGCGGCGTTCGACAGGTTGACAGCCACACTCCGGGTCGTCGTCGCGCCGAAATCGAGCGCGTCGGTTCCACCACCCGCTTCGTTGATAGTGTCACTTCCCAACGCGAGGTCGGTGTCGAAGCCGAACGTGTCGTTGCCGGCCCCGCCCGTCAGCGTGTTGTTCAGCGAGTTGCCGGTCAGTGTGTCGTTGAGCGACCCGCCGGTCACGTTCTCGATGGTGTTTCCCGCCGAGAGGTTGAGGCTCAGTCCCGCGTTGACGATCTGCGACACCGCGGTCGACAGGTTGACCGCGACGTTGCGCGTTGTCGTCGCGCTGAAATCGAGCGTGTCGGTTCCGCCACCCGCCTCATTGATCGTGTCGCTGCCGAGTGAAAGATTGGTGTTGAAGGCGTAGGTGTCGTTCCCCGTTCCACCCGTGAACGTGTTGCCGAGCGAGTTGCCCGTAAACGTGTCATTGAGTGTGCCGCCGATCGCGTTCTCGATCGTGCTGGCCGACGAGAGGGTCAGTGTCAACCCGGCGTTCACCACCTGGGCAACCGCATTCGACAGGTCGATGGCCACATTCCTGGTCGTCGTCTGGCTGAAATCGAGCGTGTCGACACCGCCAGCGGATTCGATGACTGTATCGCTGCCCAGAGCCAGATCAGTGTTGAACCTGTATGCGTCGTTGCCGATGCCACCCGTCAGCGTGTTGTTCTGCGAGTTGCCGGTCAGCGTGTCGTTGAGCGACCCGCCGATCGCGTTCTCCAGCGTGGTGGCCGACGAGAGCGTCAGCGTCAGCCCGGCGTTCACCACCTGGGCCGCCGCGTTGGACAGGTCGACGGCGACCGCCCGCGTGGACGTCGTGCCGAAATCGAGCGTGTCCGTTCCACCACCCGCCTCGTTGACCGTGTCGCTGCCCAAAGCCAGGTCGGTGTCGAACGCGTAGGTGTCGTTGCCCGCCCCGCCCGTCAGCGTGTTGTTGAGCGAGTTGCCGGTGAACGTGTCATTGAGCGTGCCGCCGATCACACTCTCCATCGTGCTGGCCGACGAGAGCGTCAGCGTCAGACCGGCGTTCACCACATGGGCCGCCACGTTCGACAGATCGACAACCACGGCGCGCGTCGTCGTCGCACTGAAATCCATCGTGTCGGTTCCGCCTCCGGATTCGTTGATCGTGTCACTTCCCAGAGCCAGATCGGTATTGAACACGTAGGTGTCGTTGCCCGCCCCGC
>JANMLE010001071.1:0-26752 GCA_031372385.1 Planctomycetota bacterium
GGTGCCGAGCCCCGGGAGCCGTCCCGCCCGGCCCGGCCCGGGGGGGGTGCCTGGGGACAACTCGCGACCCGGCGCACCGCCGACGGGACGGGCCGAACCGGTCAATTTCCGCCGCGAGAAGTACATCACCAACGTCTCGTACTGAAGGAACGAACATGGCCATTCACCCCCTGGCCGGCAAACCGGCTCCGCGAGAAATGTTGATCGACGTGGATCGACTCATCGCCAACTATCACGACCAGCGACCCGATCCGGACAACAAGGCGCAACTCGTCAGCTTCGGGACCAGCGGGCATCGCGGCACATCGACCAACGCGACGTTCACCGAGTCTCATATCGGCGCGATCACGCAGGCGCTCGTCGAATACCGCCAGGCGAACGGCATCAGCGGCCCGCTGTTTCTCGGCAAGGACACGCACGCGCTCTCGGCCCCGGCAGAACGGACGGCGCTCGAAGTTCTCGCGGCCAATGGCGTCGAAGTCGTCGTGCAGAACGGCAACGGCTTCACTCCCACGCCCACGATTTCGCACGCGATCCTTTGCCACAACAAGCACCGCCGCGATCAGCATGCCGACGGCATCGTGATCACGCCGTCGCACAACCCCCCCGAAGATGGCGGTTTCAAATACAACCCGCCCAACGGAGGCCCCGCCGACACCGATGTCACCGGCTGGGTCCAGAACCGCGCGAACGAAATCTTGAAGTCGCCGAGAGGCAACGCCGGCGTCCGCCGCATTCCGTTCGAGAGTGCCCTCCGCGCGCCGACGACCTTTCAACGCGACTTTGCCCGCCCCTACATCGACGACTTGAAGAACGTCATCGACATGGACTCCATCAAATCAGCGGGCCTGCGGTTGGGAGTCGATCCGCTCGGCGGAGCAGGTGTCGGCTACTGGCAGCCGATCGCCGAGACGTACGGGCTGAACATTACGGTCGTCAACGACAAGGTCGATCCGCAGTTCGGCTTCATGACACTGGACCACGACGGGAAGATCCGCATGGACTGCTCCAGCCCGTACGCAATGGCGAGTCTCGTCGCGCTGAAGGATCAGTACGACCTCGCCACCGGCAACGATCCCGACACCGACCGGCACGGCATCGTCACGAAGTCGTCCGGACTGATGAACCCGAACCATTACCTGGCCGTCGCGATTCAATACCTCTTCTCGAACCGGCCGGACTGGTCGGCGACGGCCGCCGTCGGCAAGACGTGTGTCAGCAGCAGCATGATCGACGCCGTGGCCGCGTCGCTCGGCCGTCCGCTGTACGAGGTGCCGGTCGGGTTCAAGTGGTTCGTCGACGGACTCTATTCCGGCTCACTCGGCTTCGGCGGCGAAGAGAGTGCCGGCGCGAGCTTCCTGCGCCGCGATGGCTCGGTCTGGACCACCGACAAGGACGGCATCATCCTCGCGCTGCTCGCCGCCGAGATCACCGCCAAGACCGGCCGCGATCCGGGCGAGCATTACAAGTCACTCGTCGCGCAGCACGGTGAGCGGCACTACGTCTGCATCGACCAACCGATCTCGCTCGCCGAGAAGGATGCGTTCAAACATCTGACTCCCGCCGCGATCACCGCCACCACGCTGGCCGGAGACACGATCACGGCGAAGTTCAGCGAAGCCCCCGGCAACAAGAAATCAATCGGCGGAGTGAAAGTCACCACATCAGGAGGCTGGTTCGCGGCGAGACCCTCGGGGACCGAAGCGATCTACAAACTCTACGCGGAAAGTTTCCGAGACATGGCCCACCTGAACAGCCTCACCGCCGAAGCCCGCAGCCTCGTGGCACAGGCTCTGGGCGCCGGAAGTTGACGTCTCGCAGTCCGGAGTGCCTGCCCCCTGTCGATGCTCGCCTACTGTAGGCTTGTCGCTCCGCCGACAAGCGTCCCGTCGGCGGAGCGACGGGACTACGGTAACCCGCGTGACGGCCCTTCATTATCCGTGAGCTTCCGTGTATTCCGTGGTTGGACTATCTTTGCGACACTGGCGGCCGGCCGCCCGACGGACTCGACTCTTGTTCATGGAAGACTCTTCATGCTGACGGAACGCGCCAGCGGCATCCTGCTTCATCCCACTTCCCTTCCCACCCGGTTCGGCATTGGCGATCTCGGGCCACGGGCGTACGAGTTTGTCGACTGGCTGGCCGCTGCGGGGCAGCGGTATTGGCAGGTGCTGCCACTCTGCCCGGCCGATGCGGGAGGATCGCCGTATCAGTCGGCCTCGAGTTTTGCCGGCAACCCGCTGCTGATCAGTCCCGAACTGCTGGCGGAAGACGGCCTCGTGACCGACGCGGATCTTGCCGAGGCCGCGTTGCCCGAGTTCGAATCCGCGCTGCGCGTCGACTTCGCACTTGCGGCCGACCGCAAGTTGCGACTGTTGGAACGGGCCGTGGAGCGGTTTCATTCACAGGCGGCGGCGGGTCACTGGCCGGATGTGCTGCATCAATTCGTGGACCAGCACCGCGCGTGGGTCGAGGCGCATGCGCTGTTCATGGCGGCCCGCGAAGCCAATCACAACCGGCCCTGGCAGGTCTGGGGCTCGTTCGCCGACCTCACTCCCCCGACGATCCCCTCGGAACTCGCTGCGCGGTTCGCGGTCCACCTGGTTTTTCAATTCCTGTTCTTTCGCCAGTGGCAGCGCCTGCGCGACCATGCGCGCGGCAAGGGAATCCGCATCATCGGCGACATTCCGATCTACGTGTCCCACGACAGCGCCGATGTCTGGGCCAACCGACACCTGTTTCAACTGGATGCCCGGGGGAATTCGACGCGCGTCGCCGGAGTTCCTCCGGACTACTTCGCCGCCACCGGCCAGTTGTGGAACAATCCGCTGTACGACTGGGAGGCGATGGAAGCCGACGGTTTCGCCTGGTGGATTCGCCGGCTGAAAGCCTCGCTGGCCCTGGTCGACTACGTCCGCCTCGATCACTTCCGCGGCTTTGAATCGTATTGGTCCGTTCCCGCCGGAGACCCGACGGCGATGAACGGCCAGTGGGTGCCGGGACCGCGCGACAAGCTGTTGCAGGCGTTTGACGGCGCGCTGCATCCCGCGGATGCGGCGGCGGACCATGTCCCGAATGTGCCGATCATCGCCGAGGATCTGGGGATGATCACGGACGAGGTGCATGCCCTGCGCCTGCGGTTCCGCCTGCCCGGCATGAAGGTCTTGCAATTCATGCTCCCCGGTGAAGCGTGGGACCAGACGCGCGCCGAAAACTTCGAAACCAACTCGGTCGTCTACACGGGAACGCACGACAACGACACGTCGCTCGGCTGGTTCCGCGAGAAAATGCTGCCGCATCCCGAGCTGCTGGACCAACTGCGGCACTACGCCCCCTGCCACGAAGCCCAGTTCCCGTGGGAGTTCATCGAATACGCCTGGCGGTCGGGATCGGACCTGGCCATCGCTCCGCTGCAGGACGTCCTGTCGCTGGACTCGTCGGCGCGCATGAACACCCCCGGCACGTCCGGAGACCAGACGTCCAACTGGCGCTGGAAATTCTCACCGGGCATGCTGACCGACGACCTGAAACATCGACTCGCGGAACTGACACGCTCCACCGGGCGCGGCTAAGCTCTTCACTTGGCCCGGATTATTCACCACGAAATACACGAAAGGAATACGGTGAGGCAGGTTGCGTGACATGCCAGTGCGTGCGTGAAACGACACAGTGTTTCTGATGACATTCGACTCAACCTCCTGACTTTCGTGTCTTTCGAGTATTTCGTGGTTCAAGTCATGAATCATCCGGGTTGGCGTCGTCGGTGACCGTCGTCGATTGGCCATTCCCAATCGTCAATCGTCAATCGTCAATCCAAAATCGAAAATCAAACACCTCCCCATGCCACAAAACACCGTCCTGTTCCTCTGCACGGGCAACTACTATCGCAGCCGGTTCGCCGAGATCCTGTTCAACTGGACCGCGCCGCAACGGGGACTCGACTGGATCGCCGACTCGCGCGGATTGCGCCTCGAACCGCTGAACCCCGGCCCGATCTCTAGGTTCACGCTCACCGGTTTGAAGGAACTCGGAATCGAGCTCGAACACCCGATCCGTTACCCGCAGTCGGTGACGACGGTCGACTTTCAATCCGCGCGGCACATCGTGGCGGTGAAGGAAGCCGAACACCGGCCGATGATCGAGCGATTCTTCCCGGAATGGCTGGACCGCGTGGAGTTCTGGCGGGTCGATGATGTAGACTATGCCGGTCCGGAAGTCGCCCTCCCGGAACTGCAACAACATGTCGCGGACCTGATTGAACGATTGAGTCATGTCAAATAGGCTCCAAGCAGCCAGAAATGACCGATGCGCGACGTAGCTGAATTCGCAAGAATTCAGTGGACAGCCTGAATTCTTGCGAATTCAGTGGACAGCCTGAATTCTTGCGAATTCAGCTACATCAATTTCCGCCGCGCGAAGTATAGACCCCATGCGGTTGGACGGTCCACAGGGGCGCTGACTCCCTTCGGCACTGCGGGAGGTTCGATGAAACTCGGACTCTTGACCGACATTCATGAGCACCTTGGGCACCTCCGATCCGCGCTGCGGAACCTGCAACGCGAGCAAGTCGATCAGGTCGTCATCATCGGCGATGTCTTCGAGATGGGCCGCCACCTGAACGAGACCTGCCGGCTGCTGGCGGACGCGAACGCCATCGGCGTCTGGGGGAACCACGACTTCGGACTCTGTGTCGGCCCCACGGATGAAAGCCGCGCGCGGTACTCGCCCGACGCCCTCCGTTTCATGGCGTCATTGCTGCCGCGACTGAACCACGGGGACTGCCACTTCTCCCACATCGAACCGTGGCTCGATCCCGAGAAGATCGAGGATCTGTGGTACTACGAAGGGGTGCCGGATGATGACCGGAAACTCGACCGGATCTTCGCCGCGGTGCCCCACCGGATCATGTTCGCCGGCCACTACCACCAGTGGCTGCTGACCCGGCCCGGCGGCATCGACGGCTGGCGCGGTGAACGATCCGTCGATCTGTCCGACGGCCGCTACTTCGTCGTCGTCGGTGCCCTGTGCGAAGGAGCCTACGCCACGTTCGACACCGAATCCTGTGAACTGAAACCATTCCATTTGTAACGCGGCCTCACACCACGCGGGCTGCGATCCGAGGCAGTCGGCAGGAAATGATCGACCCGTAGGACGGATTTCCAATCCGTCCGCCAATGCCATCCGTCAACGCCGGACGGATTGGAAATCCGTCCCACGTCATTGGTCGTTGATTTCCTTCGAACTGCCTGAAAGGGATTCCTCATGAGCATGACCATTCAATCCAGCGCGTTTGTCCAAGACCAGAAGATTCCCGCCAAGTACACCGGCGAGGGGCAGGATGTCTCGCCTCCACTGAGTTGGCAGGGTGTGCCGCAGGTCACCAAAGAATTCGCGTTGATCTGCGACGATCCCGACGCCCCCACGCCCGAGCCGTGGGTTCATTGGCTGATCTACAATCTGCCACCGCAGACAGTGGCGTTTCCCGAACACGTGCCGCGCGACGGCCAGATCACGGCACCGGTCGTCGCCCATCAGGGATGCAATTCGTGGCCGGATGGCGAGAACCTCGGCTATCTCGGCCCCATGCCGCCGCGCGGTCACGGCCTGCACCACTACCACTTCAAGCTCTACGCGCTCGACGCCCCGCTGAATCTGCCGCCCGGCATCGACAAGGCCCGGTTGCTGGAAGCGATGACCGACCACATCCTGTCAACCGCCGAACTCGTCGGGACGTACGAACGAAAGTAGGACAGGTCTGGAAGGATTGGTTCGAACGATTCAGTGCCAAGTGAGAAGTGGTCAGGGCCAAGTGCAAAGTGGGAAAGAAAGTTACGAAAACGAACACTTACCAGCAAGAACAGACATACGGAGGTATTGTCCGGTGGTCGTCGCACCAGACTCGGCGTCGAATGGGAGTGCCTTTCATTTTGCACTTGGCACTGATCACTTCTCACTTTGCACTCGTCCCGATTGACTGAACGACCACCGTAGAACTCTCACTGCGGCACTAATTGGCGGTCGCGTCCCTCGCCTCCATCTGCCTGATCCATTCGGTCAGCATCTCGACGGCCGGCTTGTCGACCAGCATGGTGGCGAGTTGCGGCATCTGGCCGCGGCCGCGGATCGACACGCGGTGCAACAGGACCGATCGTTCGGGATGACCGGGGACAATCAGCTTCGCGTCCGGCAGCCCGAACTTGTCGTGATGCGGAGGCTCGTTGACGATCTTCATCTTGTCGAGCGCCGTCGCGAACTCCAGTTGCATCTGCGCGTTTCCGCCCCCCGCTTCCACATGACAGATCGCACAGTTGCTGTGCAGGTACGACTTGGCGCGGGCTTGGAGCTTGGCCGTGGGATCGTAGGGATCGGCCAGCCGTTCGTACTTGTCATTGGCGAACGACAGCAGGTCCGACCGGGCCGGCCCGCGTTGATCGCGCGACGCCGTCAGGGCCGCGAGCTTGTCGCCCGCAGCCTTGTCATCCAAGCCGGACTTCTTCAGATCGTCGCGCAGTCGGTTGCGCGTCTCTCCGGCCCAGTCCTGGTTCTGGAACAGGCCGAGCCGTTCGAGGACGCTCAATTGGTTCTCGACCACGCCGCCGCCGTAATCGTGGTCGCGGTTCATCTGCGCCGTGTTGAGACCCAGTACAAACGCCGCCGCCCGACTGTGGCAGACCATGCACTCCGTCCGGCTGGGATAGTGCCACGGCTGCTTGCGGGTTCCCTGCGGTGTCTTGATGGTGAACTCGCGGTCCACACCCTCTTTGGCGACCAGCGTCGCGTCGGTTTGATCGTCGTTCCAGAGGTACGAATAACCGACCCATTCATTCTGCTGCTTCGTCAGGAAGCGGGTCTCGATCCAGCGCTGCGATGCGGGATCGCCCTCGATCATCTCCAACCCGAACGATTTGACGAGCACTGTTTCACTCGGCAGCCCCCACGGTTTGGTGCTGTTGCTGAAGTCGAATTTGGGATTGTCACCGGGGATGGCCATGAACCGCGCCTTGATCGAACCGTCCGACCAGAGCGGCGAGTTCACCGAGTACGGAATTAGTGACGGCTGCGTGACGTGCCCTTTCACCGACTGAAACAGTCCGCTCTTGCTGAGCGTCTTCGGAAAGTCCGGCGCGGCCTCGCCGATGGGAGCGGGAATCAACCGATGGAAACCGCCGTCGCCGTTCCCCGCGTGATCGCAAACCAGTAACTCGCCGTGCGAATCGGTCCCGAATCCGGTGATGTGAAACGGAGTGTCGACCAGTTCCTGATGCCAGACGATCTTCTGTCCGTCGTGCCGGGCGGCCCAGATCTTGCCCGTCGAGTGATCGCCGTAGAGATACGCTCCGACCAAGCCCGGCAGTTCCCGGCCGTAGTAGACGATCCCGCCGGTCAGCGACCGCGACTCGGAATGATGATGCTCCAGCGCGGGCTTCACATGCGGTGACGGTCCCATCTGCCGGGCCAGGTAGAACGGATGGCTTCCCTCGTAAACGCTCCAGCCGTAGTTGTCCCCCTTCCGCACGAAATAGACCTGCTCCCACAAGTCCTGTCCGTTGTTGCCGACCCAGATGTGGCCGGTTTTACGGTCGGTGGTCATCCGCCACGGATTGCGCAGTCCGTACGCCCACGTCTCCGGAACAACATTGGGCTGACCGACAAACGGGTTGTCCGCCGGCACCGCGTACGTCTTACCCGGCGCGGGATGATCGACGTCGAGGCGCAGCACCTTGGCGGTCAGCTTCGACAGATCCTGGCCGCGCAGGTTGGTGTCACTGTCGGAGGTGCCGTCGCCCGATGTGACGTACATCAGGCCATCGTTGCCGAACGTGATCGCGGCCCCGTTGTGTCCGTCGGACGGCCACTCGATGATCGTCGTTTCGCTCTGGGGATCGAATTCATAAGGCGGCTTGGGGTTCACCGTGAACCGCGAGATGATCGTGTGCTTCTCTCCATCAGCCTTTTTGGTCCCTTCCGTCCCTTCTGTCCCTGCCGACTTCGCGCGGTTGTGACCAACAAAAACATACCCGTTGTTGGCAAAGTCGGGATGAAAACAAAGGTCATAAGCGACCCGATTGTCGGCCGGCAACAGGAGCTCCGTTTCGGTCGCGTCTTCCGAGTCGACAAACCGGCGGATCGACGTCAGTGAGTACGCCCGATCCTGGCTAATCGTCCAGAGCCGGTCGCTCCCCGGCTGATGGACCACCAGGATCGGATAGTCGACCTTCAGCTTTGGATACCGCCGCCGCGTCCGATATGGAGACGGCGGCTCGGGCGAACCGACAACGCGCGACGTCGTCAGCTTCGGCAGCGCGGCATGCGGATCAAACGCCTTTCCATCGAGCGTGGCAGCACCCGCATCCGCCTTCTTCACGGGACCGACAAACTTCAGATCGGCGTAGTCCTCGTGCTGATGAAAGCTGGGGATCTGCAGCGGGGCACAGGTCGACAGTTCGAACCCGCCGAAGTCGACCGAGTAGTCGTAACGGCAGAGCGCGAACTTCCAGATTTCGTCCGGAGCGGGTCGGCCGCCGGTCCGCAGGAAATCGGTCCACGGCAGGCGGCCTTCCACCACCCAGCCGCGATCCCGGTCGGTCCGCTGGTTGAGCGTTCCGTCCAACTTGACCTTGGATTCGAGATGAAAGTCACCGTCCTTGACGAACCGCTCGTAGACCCCGGGCTCGCGCCGCGGCAGGAACATGTCCATCACGGTCCCGGCCGCGTTGACCTGGAACTCGTAGTACCCGGTTTTGTCGGCCGCCGGCTTGAAGAAGAGTTCGAAGACATCGTTGTCCCACGTCTTGCCGTCGTGCTCGGTCACGTCGGCAAACAGGTCCGCGTCATCCATCTCGGCGACGAAGTACAGAAACTCGCGGTCCCACGCGAGCCGCGCCTTCGTCGCGGTCCGGGCCGGCCGCGCCTTTTCCTTCAACCACGGCAAGCTGAACTTGTCGATCACCTGCGCCGACTTCCATACCGCATCGTCGGCAACACCATCGATCTTGGGAGGAGTGTCCACAAACCGGCACTCGTAAGACACCGGCTTCACATCGGCCGCCACAGCCGGCGAAACGAGCAACACGCAGCTCAACACTTGGAAAAGGCGGACTCGTATCACGGCCACTCCCCTCGGATAGATCGTCGATCGTTCAGGCCGCTCCTCATCGCGAGAATGGATGATGTAGCGGGCAACTTAGTCTATTCCCGGCGGCATCAACTCGAAAGGACGGCCAAATCGCACGCGGAGGAAAGCGACCCATTCCAGTCGTTTAACCCCGAGCCAACGGCGAAGGCGGAGCGGGCAAACGCGTCCCACTCCGCTGGTCCTGTCGGCACACAAATCGGGCTGCTGGCACCCGAGACCTTCGCCGTTGGCTCAGGGTGAAACGACTCAGCCTTCCGGCCGCAACGAACGAGTCAGTAGCCGAACCACGGATCACCCGGCGCGACGTTTGGCCGGAATCAAAGGATTCAGACAGAACATGCGAAGACCAAGGACACTCCACCCGTCAAACGCGATTGGCCGGTCGGTCGGTGAAAAGGCGCTTCAAAGCTTGCGCCGCAGGCTCGAATCTGACAGACTGTCGCCGGTCTGCCGGGTCGAATGTATTCCGGACGTGACCGACAAAAGTCCCCGTAGCACGGACGCCTCGTCCGTGCGTCTGAAATCGCCCATGACCTTCGCGCACGGACGAGGCGTCCGTGCTACGAAACGCTGTCCAAGCGACTTTTGTCGGTCACGTCATTCCGGGTCATGCGTCGGCAAAACAGCGCCGACTGAGCACGAGGACAACACACGAGGAGGTGAATTGATGAGGGCTTCTGGTTCGAACGGTGTGGCATGGAGTGTTGTCGCGGCGGCGATCATGACCGCGGTGATGCCGGGGCGGGGTGTGTCGGGTGCCGACCCCAAACCGAATGTGGTGTTGATCGTCATTGATGATCTCGGTTGGGCCGATCTCGGTTGTTACGGCAGCAAGTTTCACAAGACGCCGCATCTGGATCGGCTCGCGTCCGAGGGAATGCGGTTCACGCAGGCGTACGCCGCCTGCCCGGTCTGCTCGCCCACACGCGCCGCGATCATGACCGGCCGCCATCCCCAACGGATGAACATCACGACGTGGCTCCCCGGACATCCGGATCGGCCGGTGCATCGGCTGAAGCAGCCCGAAGTCAGCCAGCAGTTGCCCGCCGCGGAGACCACCATCGCCGAGGCACTCAAACCGGCGGGGTATGCGAGCGCTTCGATCGGCAAGTGGCATCTGGGGGGCGAAGGTTCGGCTCCGACCGATCATGGCTTTGACATCAACATTGCCGGCGACCATGCCGGCTCGCCGTACAGTTACTTCGCACCGTACACGAACAAGGGGGGCAAATCGATTCCCGGACTCGATCAGGCCCCGGACGGTGAATACCTGACCGACCGTCTGGCGGCTGAAGCCGAAAAGTTCATCGAGTCTCACCGGCAGCAGCCGTTCTTTCTGTACCTGCCGCACTACGCCGTCCACACGCCGCTCAAGGCGAAGGCGGACATGATCGCGAAGTACGGTCCCATGCCGGCCCAGGCGAACGGCTCCCAAATCAATCCGGTCTACGCGGCCATGATGGAGAGCATGGACGAAGCGGTGGGGCGGGTGCTGAAGAAGCTCGACGACCTGAAGCTGAGTGAGCGAACACTGGTGATCTTCACCTCGGACAACGGCGGCCTGTGCAACGGCAACGGCCAGATCATTCCGCCGACGTCCAACGCGCCGCTGCGCGACGGCAAGAGCCACCTCTACGAAGGGGGCATCCGCGTCCCGCTGATTGTGAAATACCCCGGTGTCGTGAAACCGGGTTCCACCAGTGATGAGATCGTCAGCAGCATCGATTTCTTCCCGACGATCCTGTCGGCCTGCCGTGTGACGGCCGACGCGAAGTCCGCTGCCGTGGACGGCCTGAATCTGGAACCGGTCCTGAATGGCAGCGGCAAGCTGAAGCGCGAGGCGATCTATTGGCACTTCCCGCACTACAACGGCAACGCGGCGGCGAAGCCCGGTGCGGCCATCCGCGCCGGAGACTGGAAGCTGATCGAGTTCTACGAAACGGGCCGGCGCGAATTGTTCAACCTCGCCAAGGACATGCGCGAGTCCAACAACCTGATCGAACAGAACGCGGACATCGCCCAGGATCTGCACGCCCGGTTGTCCGCGTGGCGCGAATCCGTCGGCGCGAAGCTGCCGACTCCCAATCCGAACCACACACCCAACCCGCAGCAGAACGATGGCATCGTGTCGATGCACGCCAGCACCGCGGACGTCCACGGGATCATGCTCCGTTACGAGCCGCTGCCGAACAAGGACACGCTCGGTTTCTGGGTTCGGCAGGAAGACTGGGCCAGCTTCGAATTCACGCTGACCCGACCCGGCAAGTATCACCTCGTTCCCCACGTGGGCTGCGGAACAAACGGCGGCAGCCTGGTCCATTTCGAAGTGGCGGGCCAGACGCTGCCGCTGACGGTTCCCGCCACCGGTGGCTTTCAGAAGTTCGTTCCGCAGGACTTGGGCGTCGTCACGTTCGACAAGCCGGGCCGCTACACGCTGACCATCAAGCCGCAAAAAAAGGAAGGTGTGGCCGTGATGGATGTCCGGCTGGTGGTGCTGAAGCCGGTCGAAGTCGCGGTGCGCGACATGCTGCCCGACCTGCATCTGCTGGAACCGTTCTGGCGCTCGGCGACGGTGCATCGCGAGAGCCTGCTGTTCGTACGAGACGCAGTGGACCGACCGGCCAATGGCCGACTGCTCTTTCCCGCCACAAAGGTCATCGCCGTCCACTCGGCCGATGGACGAACCCAGTACCAGCCGGGAACCGACTTCAACCCGAGTCCCGATGGCAGCCGATTGGAACTGACCGAGAAGTCCCGCATCCCGTTTCTGGCCGCGGCCGACCTGTTTCCTCCCAAGGGAAAGCTGCCGCCGTGGTCCGGCGGCGCCTCCGCGCAGCCGCAGTCCATTCCCCACAAGGTTGGCGATCCCGAGACATTCATCCTGTTCAACAACAGGCACTGGTTTCACGACCAGCAAATTGAAGTGACATACATCCGGCAGCCCGCCGACTGGCCCGGTGAGATTCCGCGCTTCGACGCGACCCGCTTGCCAAAGACCATCGCCCGGCTGAAGGCCAAAGAGAAGCTCACCATCGGCGTCAGCGGCGACAGCATCACATTCGGCATGAACGCCTCGGGCCTGGCCGGAGCGCCGCCGTTCATGCCGATGTACCCGGATCTGGTCGCGGCCCAACTGCGAGCCACATACGGCGGTGAGATCTCGCTCTTCAATCGGGCCGTCGGTGGTTGGAGTGTCCCCAACGGGCAGGCGGATCTCGACACACTGCTGGCCCACGAACCCGATCTGGTCCTGATCGCCTACGGCATGAACGACGTCGGCCGCCGAAATGCCGTCGCGTACAAGGAGGGGATCCAACAGATGATCACCCGCATCAAGGCCGCCCGTCCGCACGCCGAGATCATCCTGCTGGCGACGATGCTCGGCAACGACCAATGGCAACACACCCCGCGCGAGGAGTTCCCAAAGTACCGCGACGCACTGGCCTCGCTCTGCGGCGAAGGAGTCGCGCTGGCCGACCTGACATCGCTCTGGACCGAGATGCTGAAACGCAAGCGCGACGGCGACCTGACCGGCAACGGCGTCAACCACCCCAGCGACTTCGGCCACCGCGTCTATGCTTCGGCGGTGCTGTCACTGCTGGTGGAGTCGAAGTAGCACCTCTTCTGGCAGCACCGCCGCGACGATCCCACACGCAAGCCGCGGCCTGCCGGTCCGTTGAGTTTCCGGACACTCTCCCGGCGCGGCCAGCGTTTGTGTCCGCAAGACTTGTCGCCCGAGAACACGTCAATGGTGCGCATCCATTACGAGCAGCACGGACCGCAGCGGCTGCTCAATTCCATCAGCAGAAAGAAATTCCTTGCGCGTCTTGGCAGCCGCCTGATATCGTGTCGCCGCTTTGCTGTTCTGGCGTGAAGCAGGTCGTGCGAATCTGACGCGGCTGACGTTTCACTCCGATGATCGATCGCTTCACGACACCCATCAATTCTCCCCGCAGTGCTCCACTCTTCAGGAAACCCGAATCATGATCCTGGCGAATTGGCCCGACCGGTTGTGGACTGCCTTGTGCAAAATGGCGAACCGGCATGGCGCAGCGAGGCGAGGCTTGCGACCTCGCCAACGACGCAGAGAGATTTCCATCGTCGCGGCCGTCGAGCGGCTGGAACCGCTGCTGTTGTTGAGTTCGGTCAATGCCAACCCCGAAATGTTCACCGTGTCACAGAATGACGTGCTCTCTGTCGATGTCGAGGGAGGGGAAGGACTCATCCGGTCCGGGGGAGTACTCGCCAACGACACCGGATTCAACGATGCCGCTCAGGCACCTCCAGGTGGCGGGACTTACGATTGCCAATTCGACATGACGGCCGCCCTCGTCAGCGGCCCGTCACACGGCATGTTGACGCTGCACTCGAACGGCAGTTTCACGTACGTTCCCGATCCCGATTTCGTCGGTTTGGACACGTTCTTCTACGAGGCGACCCTCGACAATGCCACATCGCAAGCGGGGGTGGGAATCTTCGTCACCAACCACGGCAGCACGGGCGGGAGCGTCGGAGGCAGCACGGGCGGCAGCGTCGGTGGCAGCACCGGCGGCAGCGTCGGTGGCAGCACCGGGGGAAGCACGGGCGGCAGCAGTGGGGGCAATACCGCGCCATCGGCTTACGCTTCCGCATCAGACTTTCAGATCGCCCACGATCACATCCTGGATGTGAATTATCCAATTGCGACCGTCTACGACGCCGATGGCGACGCGGTCACGCGGGCCATCACGCACGGCGTCCAGCACGGGACGCTGGACCTGCACGCTGACGGAACGTTTCAGTACACGCCAAACGCCCTCTACGTCGGCAATGACACGTTCTCCCTCCAGTACACCGATTCGCACGCGGCGGTCAGCAACGAACTGACGTTCACGATCCACGTCGGCAACAGCACGCCGTACGCCTACGCCAACAGCACAGCGTTCACGGTCTCGCATGACCATACGCTGAACGTGACGTCGCCGGTGGTTTATGCCTACGACATGGACGGTGACGCCCTCACGCAGAGCCTCATCAGCAACGTGGCGCACGGCACGCTGGACCTGCACGCCGACGGAACGTTTCAGTACACGCCGACGGCGGGCTACATCGGCAGCGACAGCTTCTCGCTGAAGTACGTCGATTCGCTCGGTGCGGCCAGTAACGACGTGTC
The DNA here is from genome assembly GCA_031372385.1 of Planctomycetota bacterium. Classification (GTDB taxonomy): domain Bacteria; phylum Planctomycetota; class Planctomycetia; order Planctomycetales; family Planctomycetaceae; genus Schlesneria. Next base: position 14,289 of record JANMLE010001071.1, read on the forward strand.
GTTCACGATCAACGTCGGGAACAGCACGCCGTACGCCTACGCCAACAACACGTGGTTCACGGTCGCACACGACCACGCGCTGAACGTGACATCACCGGCGGTGTACGCCTACGATATGGACGGCGACGCCCTGACGCAGAGCCTGGTCAACAACGTCCAGCACGGCACGCTGGACCTGCACACCGACGGGACGTTCCAGTACACCCCGACGGCGGGTTACGTCGGCAGCGACAGCTTCTCGCTGAAATATCTCGATTCGCTCGGTGCGGCGAGCAACGACGTGTCGTTCACGATCAACGTCGGCAACAGCACGCCGTACGCCTATGCCTACAACACGTGGCTCACGGTTTCGCACGACCACACGCTGAACGTGACGTCGCCGGTGATTTATGCCTACGACTCGGACGGCGACGCGCTGACACAGAGCCTCGTCAGCAATGTGGCGCACGGCACGCTGGACCTGCACACCGACGGGACGTTCCAGTACACACCGGCGGCGGGCTACGTTGGTGTGGACAGCTTCTCGCTGAAGTACGTCGATTCGTTGGGCGCGGCCAGCAACGAACTGACGTTCACGATCAGCGTCGGCAACAGCGCACCGTCTGCCAACGCCGACAGCGGCTACCTTGCGGTCAACACCGAAGAGTTGTCCGTCTCCGGGGCGGACGGCGTTCTGAGCAACGACGCGGACGAAGACGGCGACGCGCTCAAGGCGATTCTCGTGAGCGGTACGTCGCACGGCGCGCTGGAACTCCACGAAGACGGATCATTCAAATACACGCGTTCGTCAGAAGATTACTACGGTTACGACACGTTCCAATACCAGGTTTCTGACGGCTCGCTTCTTGGCAGTATCGCCCTTGTGCAAATCGCCGTCGACAAGGTGACATTGCAATACGCGGGCGGAACAGGTGCCAATTTGGCCGACGTCAATGCCACCACCATCACACACCGATGGGTCGGCGAACGAGTCAATCTGGATGTCACAGTACAAGGGCCGGTTGCACTCCCATTACCGAAAGTCGACTGGACGGTTCCCGGATCCAAGATCAGTGGTTATGAAGTCGGAATGGATATCCGTAAGCTGGCTGATCCTACGTATGTTCAGGATCCGAATGACCCTGCTTATCACCCTACGTCGCTGCATGTTATTCCATGGAATGACGCCGCTGACGACTCCAAAGCAACGTTCAATTGGATGAGCACATCTCCGGCTCTGTCTCCGAACATCGTGACTGCCGTGATCCATATCCAAGGACGCCCCAATGTGTCGTTGTCGACCAAGTTTATAGTTGAGGCACCGCTGCTGTCTGTAGTGGTTGAACCAGGTGTCGTTGACTACTTCACTGAACCAGAGCACTTAGCGCTTATGGTGACAGCGGGTGGCGAATACTATAATCATGTTGCGGGAGGATTTCCTGATAATCCGGGAATTCGGATCACCGCAGCCGTTCTTGGTGATGCGGGGGGGATAGTTACTTTTAGCCAATTCGACAACAGCCTGGTGAATGCGCAATTCGCGAAAGCACCGCCACCGACGATGGTGACCGGACAATCAATCGGTGCAGGCAATTATGTAATTCAAAGAAACGGCAATGAAGTGATATTTGTCGGCAATGTTTTCAAGGATTATCCAGAAGTGGCAGTTCCATTACAGTGTGCAGGAGGTGGATCGACTGTAATGGCTCGCTGCAGTTATGCCAATTATGTTGGTTGGGAATCGCCTGAGGCGAATGCGGTGACTGTGGTCCTCAGACAGGTCAATTGGACTTGGGGATTCGATATGGGTACACATTTGTTTGGGGCGAACGAAGACGTCTGGAAATGGGATGTTCCCACCCTCATTCCAGTGCAGTTCAGCGTCGTCACCCCACCAAGCGGTCCATTGCCCGAGTTCAACGCAGCAATTATTCCTAAGGATCCGAGTCCCTGGGTTGTCGCATGTTGAATTCTATCGTCGCCCAAAGACGATGTCGGTGGTATGTTGGCATTTGCATTGTTCGTAGTCTACAGGAAAGGCGGTTGCTTTCGTGAGCCGGATACTTTCATTGGTGGTTGTATTGTGCGGCATCATGTTGCCCGATACGTGTTGGTCGCAATCAGAATCCGTGGCCACGGACACTGCGCCACTCAACTTGAGTGAGGAGGCGCTGTTTGTGAACATCGGAGTTTCCGTATCGAGCATTCGCAGGGAGGCGGCTCGTGAGGATCTGGCGTATGTGTTGATGTTGCATCCGGGGCGCGCGAGGGGAGTGCGGATTACCAAGGGCGGTGCCGTTCGATTCCAGACAATTCTCAACACCGCACCCGGCGGATTTGGGCTCCGTTCGAAGATCGGAGGGGAGCAGGTCAGCTTGTCCAAAGCCGATCATGTGGAAGTCTGGAATGCCGCAGCCAAATGGAGCGCCATGCCTGCCGAGGAAGCGACCGGCGGGCGCCGTCTGCTGGTGATCGCCACGAAGGCCAGCGAGGTCAACTGGACGGTGCTGGATCGCGCGAAGCTCGATCCAGAGTTGCTTAAGGCGTTTCAAAAACTGCCCCCACAGGCGGGGCTTGGGAATTGGGTGCTATCCAGGTTCCCCGAGACATTTCCCGTCCCCAACGCGCCCGATCCGGTTGTCGTTGCTGGCAGCCGGAACTTGGATGGTTTCGTTTATTTGACCCGCAAGCGACTGTATCACGTAGCCCGTGTGAAGCCATCGAACGATCCCTTGTCGGAACTGCAGCGATGGGAAGCCCCCGAAGGTTGCTCGCTTCGTCGGTGCGCGGTGTCTTCGGACGGAACTCTGCTGGTCGTTCAAGACCACTCGTCCAAGATCCATTTTTACAACATGGCCAACTGGGATGACAAAAACGTTCGATCGATCGTTGTTCCGGAGACCGATGTGTTGAGATTCTCTGCAGCCGACAACTTCGTCCTCACCTGCCGGGGATTGAAATGGTCTTTCCATGAAAACCCGTTGGCTAGACCGCACTCATTGGCCGAATTGCCCGATTCGATGGTCGCGCTCAGCGGCGATTCGCAACTTGCTGTTTGCCAATCGGACGAAGCTGTGGTACTCAAAGACCTGCGCGGCACCCGTCCAAATAAGATATTGCACCGGGGAAAAGTCGTGGTCTTGTCCGCGGAGTTCTCCCCCGATCACAAACGCCTGCTTCTGGCGGTTAACACCAACACATCCGGAATGAAACAGATAGGCTCCGGACTGGCCACAATCGTCGACTTGGAAAATCCGGATCACGCGACAGAGTTGCTACAAAACGGTGTGTTTCGGCCCAATGTGATTGAAGCGACTTGGAGCTCGGATTCTCGACATGTCTTCGGGCGATCCGTGGACGATCCATTCTTCACTCCCTGCGTGATTTGTGTTTGGGACGCGGTTACCGGTCAACATGTGTGTGATCTGCGCGGTCTCTCGCGATTAAGTGACATTCTCGGCAATCGCCTCGGTTTGACGGTTTGCGAGCAGGGACGCAGTCTGGTCGCCGGTGCGCGGGACATGATCCACATCTGGGACATTTCCGACTTGCCTCGTGTGGAGAAGTTGCCGCAGACCGATTGAGGCGGGGCGGCCCGGCTTGAGCATTGGACAACGTTGAGTGTGCCACTGCTTGGCCGCTCTGGGCCAAGCAGTGCCGGGGGAGGATGAGCTTCCCTCGCACTGCTTCTCCGGGGACTCCGACGCAGTGGCACGGCGCGGCGGGAGTCACGCGGAGATCAGGCACATCGGCCATTTCGGAATTCCCGCCGCTGATCCTGAAGAAGGTGTCTGATGGACGCGCTCTACCTGTTCTGCCACAGCCGGGCGAATGACTTGGAGATGCGGTATTCGCTCCGCAGTCTGGCCCAGCATCTGCCGTTCATCCGCAAGGTCTGGATCTTCGGCGACCGGCCGGCGTTTTTGTCGGCCGACACGTCGCTCGTCGAGCATGTGCCGCACGAGTATGCGGCGCGGCTGGACAGGTCGCCCGTGCCAGTCCGCAACACGTTCAAGATGCTGTTTCTGTCGTCGCTGATCGGCGACCTGACGGCCGGGTACCTCTGGATGTGCGACGACTACGTGCTGCTCGAACCGCTGACCGCCGCCGACGTCCAGCGCCACCGCTACGTCGAGGACATGCGCCAGGTGCCCGTCCGGGGCGCGGGGCTGTGGAAGGAGGCGATGTGGCGGACGTACGAAGTCCTGCAGCGGCTCGGCTATACCGTCTTCAACTTCGAGGCCCACTGTCCCACCTACCTCCGCAAGCGATGGGTCTTCGATGCCTACTGCGACTTCCAAGACTTTGTCACGGACGACCGGTTCTACGGGATGATCGGCCCGTCGGCGATCCTGAACCACGCCCTGAAACACCACCACCTGCCGCTCACCAAGCTGGCCACCGAAAACTGGCGGGCCGGGTTCTACGAACGGAGCTTCCCGTACGAAGAGATCGTCGAACAGTGCCGCGGCCGGAAGGTCCTCAACTTCGACGACGAGGGTTTCGGGGACGACATGCGCCGGTTCCTGGCCGAGCGTTTCCCCGACCCGTGCGTGTACGAACAGGACGCCCCGGCCGCTGCGGGTGCCGGTGTGACTGACCCGCGATCGACATCAATTCCGCGATCAACCTCGGTTCCCGTGCAGCTCAGACAAACGGCCGCGGGAACGCATGTCGCAACGGCCACCGATCCACCTTACGTCTCCGCGGAGGGGGACACCCCGGCGCTGGCCCTGGAACGGCTGTCGCGGAAGCTCCAAGAACATGTCAGGCGGGTCGGGTGACGGTTGTCGAAGGGGTTGCCGGGACGCCTACTGCAGGCTTGTCGCTCCGCCGACAAGCGTCCCGTCGGCGGAGCGACGGGACGACAGTACGGCGTTGCGTCAATTTCGCCCGATCGAGGTATAGTGCCGCACGTGGAGTCGACGTCCGATCGCCTCAGTTCGAACATTTTTGACTTCAGGAACAGGCGGCGCATGAAGACCTCACGTTTGCTCGCGATCGGTTGGTGTTGTGTGGCCATCGTTTCGACGAACCTGTTTGCCGATGAACCGGCGACGGGATGGCGCGGCAATGGCACGGGACTCTGGCCGAATTCAAAGGCACCGCTCGAATGGTGCCGGCTGGCTCACGGATCGCTCGAAGGGATGCGCGCCCAGGCCAATCGTCCGACGCAGGCCGGTGCGGGTGATGCTCCTGCCGTACCGAAGGGACTGATCGCCGAGTGGCTCGTGCTCGGTCCGCTTTCCGTAGCTGATTCCGTGGCGAACTTCGACGACGATCTGCTCGGCGGTGAGGCAACCGCGTCACCAACGGCCGGTGATCGGGCCGCGAAACTCGAATGGCTGCGAGTCGCCGCACCGCTCGATGATCCGATGGTGTTCGGCACTGCCGGACTGCCGTGGGTTGAATTGGAAAAGGTCGACCGCTTTGAACGCAATCGCATCTGCTATGCGCACGCTCACGTCTTCTCGCCGCGCGGCGGACGGACGCGGGCTGTCGTCGAGCACTGCTTCGGACTCAAGGCGTGGGTGCATGGCCGCGAAATGTACCGCTCGGACAAGCGGCTTGGCGTGCTCGGCGGCTACGAGCCGATCAGCAAACACGAACTGGCGCACTTCGAAACGCCGTCAGGTCGATTCGAGTTCGATCTCAAGCCGGGCTGGAACCGACTGCTGCTCAAACTGAGCAGTTCGAATCGCGACGACTGGAAGCAGATGAACTTCTGCCTGCGGTTGATGGACCCGCCCAACGTCGAGTACGAATCCAAGAACATCAACTGGATGACCGAATTGCCGGGCCGCAGCACCTCGACCCCGATCCTGGTCGGTGACCGCATCTACCTCGCAGCCGAACCCGACCTGCTGGTTTGCGTCGACAAGACTTCCGGCCGCCTCCTGTGGTCCGCCGCCAACAATTACTACGAAGCCCTGTCACCCGAACTGAGGCAGTCCAATCCCGCCTATGCGACGCGGGTCGATCCGCTCGTCGCCAAGTTGAAGTCGGAACCGGATCGCCAGGCGCGGCTCCCGCTGCGAAAGGAAATCCAGGAGACGCTTGAAACCATCGACCGGGCGCGGTTCGAGTTGAACTTCGACGGCCACTTCGCGGCGCACTTCGGCATCGTCGGATTTTCGATGCCCACACCCGTCAGTGACGGTCGGCACGTCTACGTCTGGAGCGGTCTCGGCGTCGCCGCGTGCTACGATCTCGACGGTCGGCGGCAGTGGATCACTCGCGTCCCGACAGGTCCGCTCGAATATGGTTCGTCGCCCGCTCTGGCCGACGGAGTCCTTGCCGTGTTTCTCGGGCAGTTGTTCGGATTGGATGCGAAGACGGGCAAGTTGCTTTGGACTCAGCCCAAGATTCACAAGAACATCGCGGCGGTGATGGCGACCACGCTGGCCGGCCGGCAGGTCTTCGTCTCGCAACTGGGCGAAGTCATCCGCCCGTCGGATGGAGCCGTGCTGTTCCGACCGAGAAACCCGATCGACGGCGGCTGCTGGGGTCCGCCGGTGTTCGCGGGCTCGCGCATGTACGTCGGCAAGTACGGTGTGAAAGAGCTCAGCGTCTTCGACTTTCAAAAGGTGTCGCCGTCATCGGACGAAGCCGAGCGTTGGAATCCCGAGTTGCTCGCCACGATCGATCTCGACCTGCCGCGCGAACACAGCCTGCGACCGGATGGAAGCTGGCTCGACCGCTCGACCGCCGGTTCGCCGCTGGTGCATCAGGGCCTGTCGTATTCGGTCGACATCTACGGCTGGCTGTACGTGCGGGATCTTGAAACCCGCGCCACGGTCTACTACAGGGATTTGGAACTGGACGGCCTGATGCACTACAACGCCGTCCCGGTCGCCGCGAGCCCGACGCTGATCGGCGACCGAATCGTCGTCGTGGACAACCAAGGGACCGCGGTGATCCTCGCCCCCGGCCGCGCGTTCACAATCCTCGGCTGCAACCGCATCGAAACACGCCTCGACCGAGTCTGGCCGCTCCCCGCGCAGGAGACGCTGGCCTACGCCCCGCCCATCGCCGACGACCACTGCCTCTACCTGCGCGGCGAGCGGTACTTGTACTGCATCGGCGAGAAGTAGCACCGCGGTGAATGACGCGGTTGGCGGAATCAAGCGAGCCGACCGTTTCCAACAATGGAGCGAGAGCATCGATCACCGCGCAAGCAGCAGTCCAAGGCGATTGTCGTTCTCAAAGTAGTTCCGCCGTTCCCTTCGTGGACACTCGTGGGGGCGGAACAGGAGTGGACCGAGTCAATGTTCGTTGCCCCAAAGGGATGTTCCTCGGGAGGCTCGTGCAGATCCCAATGGGTCCGTCTTGGCTTTCATTCGCGCTCCGTTTGATTCGCGCGGAATCCTTTCTTCGAGGAAGAATGTCCGCGCGAATGAAACGGAGCGCGAATGAGTTCCAAAAGCAGCAAGGGGAGTCCCTCTCTACGGGATGTTCCTCAGGAGGGTGGGACCAGCTCGCTTCGAGCGCAGGCCAGCCATCAGGCAACATCGAGAATTGCTGGTGGGCCGGCGCGGCGAAGCGCCGCTGGTCCCACCCTACATCCTGCCCAGCGTCAAAAAGGCATTGCAAGTGAGCGGCATGCTGCGGCTTCTTGCATGTCACCGACCCGCACGCTAGCATCGGCCCCGGACTCTTCGGAGTCCTTGAAACCTCTGCAGTGTTCGACACGAGACCAGTGCGTTGACCCTACAATTATGACTAAGTTGGAAGTCATCCCGGTTCGGCTGCGCGTATATCCGCGACGACGTTTCGGCGTCCCGCGGCTCACACAACCCGGACCGTGAGGCTCCCCCCTGAACTCTCGGGTTCAGAACCGCGGTCTTGACCGGCACAGGCGGAGGTTTCTTTTTCGTTCCATGCGGATGAGAAGCGGTTTCAAAACCAACCCGCTGCGTGAGCGAGGGACGTTTCCACGCGGGAACTTCCGATGCCCTCGCTGACGCCGCGAGCTTGTGAATGTTTCGAGCCGCGACCGTGAGGGAGCGGTGATTGTCAACGACTGACAACCGCTTCCTGACGGGCGCGGCTCGATTCATTCACACGCTCTGCGGGTTGGTGCTTGTGTTTGTGATCCGCAGGTGGAGCAACCGGATGCGTTCGCCATGACGAAACGTCCGGGCTCAGTCGTCCGCTTCGCCCGACTCCTTCGAGGGTTGCCAATCGTATGGCTCTGTTTGATCGGCTGGAGGCCGGGCATCGCGACGCGGTTCGTCCGCTGGCCGCACGCATGCGCCCCACGTCACTCGACGAGTTCGTCGGCCAGCAGCATTTTCTGGCACCCGGAAAACTATTGCGGCGTCTGCTCGAAGCGGACCGCATCAGTTCCGTGGTCTTTTACGGTCCGCCGGGAACGGGGAAGACGTCGCTGGCCGAATTGATTGCCCGCCACACACGGCGCACGTTTCGGTCGTTGAACGCGGCGGCGTCCGGGGTGAAGGAACTGCGGGAAGTTCTGGACGGCGCACGGAACGACGTCGCCACCGGCGGCCCGCGGACGGTGCTGTTCATCGACGAGTTGCACCATTTCAACAAGACACAGCAGAACGTCCTATTGCCCGACGTCGAAGAGGGGATCGTCGCGCTGGTTGCCGCCACCACCGCGAACCCGTTCTTCGCATTGATCGCGCCGCTGTTGAGCCGCAGTCAGATCTTTGAACTGCAACCGCTCTCCGTGGAGGACATCGCAGCGCTGTTGCGCCGGGCCCTGGCGGACGCGCAGCGCGGACTGGGTTCGCGCGGTGTCACGGCGACTCCCGAGGCGATCGAGTTTCTCGCGACGATCTGCGATGGCGATGCGCGACGGGCGCTCAACGCGCTGGAGGTCGGTGTGTTGTCGCTCACCGGTTCAGAAAAGACGCTGGATCTGGCGACGGCCGAGGAATCGATCCAGAAGAAGCAGATCCGTTACGACGCCGACGGAGACGACCACTACGATGCCGCCAGCGCGCTGATCAAGAGCATTCGCGGCAGCGATCCGGATGCGGCTTTGTACTGGATGGCCCGCATGCTGGCGGCGGGTGAAGACCCGCGGTTTCTCGCACGGCGGATCGTCATCGCCGCGGCGGAAGACATCGGGAATGCGGACCCGCAGGGATTGATTCTCGCCCAGGCCGCGGCGCAGGCCACCGAGTTCATCGGCCTGCCCGAGTGCCGCATTCCGCTGGCTCAGGCGGTCACGTATCTGGCGCTCGCTCCCAAGTCGAATGCCGCGTATGTCGCCATCGACGCCGCGATGGAGGACGTTCGCACGCAGCGGACGGTGCCGGTTCCCGTCCATCTGCGCGACCGGCATTACGCCGGTGCGAAGCGCCTTGGACACGGTGACGGATACGAGTATCCCCACAGTGCGAAGGACGGCTGGGTCGCCCAAGACTATCTCGGCGTCGATGCCCGGTACTACGAGCCGGTGGAACGTGGCTACGAGGTGGAATTGAAACGACGACTCGATGATCTGCGCGCCCGCCGCTCGATAGGCGCGAAGAATGCCTCCACTGAGACTGACGGTCGCGCGCCTGGACCCGCGCTCGCGCCGCGTGCGATGCAGTCTGGCCCGCCGGACAATCTCGCGTCGGACGTCGAACCCAATCGTCGACCCGCCGCTGATTCCGGCGGCTGAGTTTCACCCGCGACGGGTCTTCCGAAAACACTGCGACCCCCGAAAACACTTCGATCCAATCCGAGATTCCCATGTCCGCCCAGAAGCCATTCGCCGCGAGGAATTCCAACGACGAGTTGCCACCGCAGGTGACATTGCATCCGCTGGCCGAACTGCTTTTCCAGCAGGTCGACACGCTGGGTGGCATTGCCGGTGTGATCGCGGTGATCGTGATTCACGGCTTCCGCGACCTGGACCCGACAGTGGTTCGTGTGCTGGCCTCCGCGGTTCTGGCGGCGAACCTCGCCCCGCTGCTCGGTCTGGGATTGCGTTACGTTTGGAGCCTGACGCGGTCGACGTTTCTGCGGGAGAACTTCGTCAGCGCGCTGTTTTGTCTCGGTTGGCTGGCGGGACTGTTGGTGATTCGCATCACCAATCATTTTCGCGGCCCGGAAGTTTTCCCCACGGAAGGGATCCTGCCGTGGACCGAGTTGATCGCGATGGGACGCGGGACCGTCGAACTGATCCGGATCACCCGGTACATTTCGCACGCCCGCTTCAATCCCGCGCTCGTCCTGGTCCTGTCATTCGTGACCCTGATTGGAAACGGCACCCTGCTGCTGATGCTGCCCCGTTGCCGCCCGGTGGGAGAAGTCTCCGCGGACTGGGTGACGGCCTTGTTCACCACGACCAGCGCCTGCTGCGTGACGGGGTTGGTGGTCGTGGACACCGGCACCTATTGGAGCCGTCCCGGCCAATGCGTCATCCTGCTGCTGATCCAGCTCGGCGGACTGGGGATCATGACCTTCGGGGCGTTTTTTGCCGCGGTCGTGGGAGGCCGCAGTACCGTGCGCGAAGCCGCCACGATGGCCGACCTGCTCGAATCCGATCAACTGGCGGATGTCCGCGGCCTGATCCGGTCGATCCTGGGATTCACGTTGGCGATCGAAGGGATCGGCGCCGTCCTGCTCTCGGGGCTTTGGGCGGACAAACCACTGGGCGAGCGGATCTTTCAAAGCGTGTTCCACTCCGTCAGTGCCTTCTGCAATGCTGGATTTTCCACACGGCCGGAAAACCTGATGCACTGGGAACTGCGCTGGCAGGTCTGGGGCGTGATCGCCGGATTGATCATTCTTGGCGGCTTCGGCTTCATGTCGCTCGACAACCTGTTTCGCGCGGGCTGCGGAAGCAACTGGTTCCGTCGCCAGGCAACGCTGCCACTGCTGCCTCGACAACGGACCCGGCTGACCCTGTCGACGCGATTGGTGTCCGTGACGACCCTGGCCTTGCTGATGGGCGGCACATTGATCCTGCTGGGATTGGAGTGGAACAACCCGGCCCATCCGACCGACCCGGCGTCGCAAGTGGCGAACGCCTGGTTTCACTCGGTGACGCTGCGAACGGCCGGATTCAACACGATCGACCACGGCCAATTGTCGGCCCCGAGCAAGCTGTTCGGGATCATGCTGATGTTCGTCGGTGCGTCCCCCGGTTCGACGGGCGGCGGGGTGAAGACCATCTGCCTGGCGATCTCCATCCTGACGTTGCGGGCCGTCTTGAAGGGGCGGACCAACGTCGAAGTCATGAAGCGGACGATCCCCGAGGTGCAGGTCTATCGCGGACTGGCCGTCATCGCGCTGGCCTTGACGACGCAGATGCTCTCGTCGCTGCTGCTGATCTCGATTGAACGTCAACCGCTGCTCGTCCTGGATCACCTGTACGAAGTGGGCAGCGCGCTGGGGACGGTCGGCGTCTCAACCGGTGTCACGGCGGGCCTGCAACCTGGTTCGAAGCTGGTCCTGGTGGTCACGATGTTCCTCGGACGGGTCGGAGCCCTCACGCTCGTCGCCGCCCTGGCGGGAACGAGCAACAAGGCCAACTACGAATACCCCGAAGAGCGAATCGTTCTCGGGTGACCGTCGCCGGAGGAGATGCCGACAGACTCCATGACGATCGTCGTTGGTGTTGGGTGCAGTCGCCAATTGGTGGTCTGCTGCGGACAGAGCCTTTTCTGGTCCCCTCGCCCCACGCTTTGGTGGGGAGAGGGCTAGGGTGAGGGGGCTTCTCTTCGCGGCTCGCCCCTCACCCTCACCCTCTCCCCGCAGAGCCGGGGAGAGGGGACCAGATGATGAACACCAATTGGCGACTGTACCCGTTGGTGTTCACCAACGGCGCGTCGTCTTGTGACCGTCCCGCAGGCGGGCTATCTTCAACCCCACTCCCGCCAATGACGGCACCACGATGCCTAGTCCGCGGACCTTGACAGCCCACGACGAGAATTGAGCCCTGCATGGACAAGCTCCCCAAAGAACTGAGCGAACTGGTCGACGGTCTGTGCCGCAAGGGGGACCAGTTCGCCGGCATGGAGCAGTACGACGACGCCCTCGAAAAGTACGGCCAGGCGTGGGATCTGTTGCCCGAGCCGCGCGACCAGTGGGCTGCCGCCACGTGGATCCTGATCTCGGCCGGCGACGCGCACTTTCGCATGAAAGAGTACGGCGAGGCGACCGATCTGCTGTTGGATGCCCTGAACTATCCCGATGGCGAAGCCAATCCGTTTCTCTACCTGCGTCTCGGTCAGTCCCTGCTGGAACTGGGACAACTGGACGATGCCGCCGACGCGCTGGAAGAGGCGTTCCGCCTGGGAGGCGACGAACTGTTCGCCGACGAAGACCCCAGATACATCGGATTCGTGAAGGCGCAACTGAAAATCACCCCCGTCCGGCCAACCACCGGCGGACGGTTCAATCATCCGTTGAACTGAGAGGCTGTCCGGAAAGCCGCCATCACGAGGGGGTCGGGAGTCTTTTTCATGCCGCAATACCGGGATTTGAGCCATTCTCAGCGACCTCGTGCGGCATGAAAA
>JANMLE010001217.1:0-6563 GCA_031372385.1 Planctomycetota bacterium
GCATCGGCCAGCAGCGGCGCGACAAACTTCAGCCAGGCATTGCACAACTCGGGCGACATCCGCACGCGGTCGATCACCTTTTCCTTCGGCAGGACCAGCACCGCCGGATGGCGGTCGAAGCGGATCTGGGGCGTCAGATGCAGCTTTCCGTCGGCGAGCGTCGTGTTGATCGGCGCGAACTGGCAGACGCCCTTGTCCAGCCGCGCGGCCACGTCGGTCGAGCCCATCTTGAGTCCCTGAATCACCGCCGAGTCCCAGCCGATCCCCGCGTTCGCAGTCAGTTCGATCGGCTGCATCGCGCCGTCGGCAGTGTGAGCCGGGTGAACGGTCAGGCTGGCGAGCGATCCCTTGATGGCGAACGGTCTCTTCTGCCGGCCCGTCAACTGCACCATCTTCCGCAATGAATCACCCATCCGCTGGTTGACGAGATCCCAGTCGCACTGAAGCTCACCCGTGAGATCGACCCGTTGCGCTGAAGCGAGTTCGGCGAGCGATCCGTGCGCACTCAGGCGCAGGCCGCCCGCGTCGGCTGAGGCGGTGTTCATCTGCAGCTTGCCCGAGGCGATGTCGTAGCTCCCCTTGCCGACGAGATGCAGCGTCGGTTCGCGCCACAGCGCGACCCAGTGCAGTTCCTGATTGGCCAGCGTTTCCAGATCCGCAACGACCAGCGTGGTGACGGTCGTGTCGAGATCCAGCGTGATCACCGAGTCTTGTTCGACCAGATGCGTCTGTCCTTCGAACGTTCCCATCAGGTGAAAGTACGGACGGGGCAGCGCCTGGTTCTTCCAGCGCGACAACTTGTCGAGATCGCCCCGATACGCGGCGTCGCCTGTTAACCGTTCGAGTTGTCCATCGGGCTTGAGGTCCACCAGCAGATCATGCACACGGACGGCGATGGCCGTTCCCGTCAGTGTCGTCTCCGGCGCCGTCCATTCGGACCGGGCGATCGACCAGATCCCCGCGGTCTCAAACTTCACCTGCTGTTCCTTGATCCACCATTCGGGGCCGCGAACATCCAGATTGCCGGCGTTTCCCGTCAGCGTGATGACGTCGATCCGCTGCGAATCGGCATGGACCGTGGCGTCGATCTTGGCGGTGCCGGCCAGTTGCCAACCCTTCAGTGTGAGGAAGGGTCGCAACCGGTTTTGCCAGGTCCGCAAGTCACCTTGCACCGTCGCCTCAACCGGCCACATCGCATTCTTGGAATCCAGATCCACCCCCGCCAACAGCTTTGAGACCAGCGAGTCCTGGCCGCTGGTCAACTTCAGATCCGCCGAGTCAATACGCTTCAATGCGGTGTCGGCCACGGTGCTGCCGACGGCATTCACAGTCAGAACCAGTCGCGGCTCGTGCCAGACGGCGTCCTTCGAAATGTTCCAATGAAAGTCATCGAGTTGGATGGCTGTTTGCAGGGCAATGCGATCCTGTTCCATGCGGCGAATCTCGCCCTGGGCTTGGACTTTTCCCGACAACTTGTCGATCCCCAGATCGATGAAGCGTTGGAGATTCTCTTCGAGTCGCGTCAGATCTCCAGTGGCGGTGAACGTCGCATCGGCCAGCGTTCCCTGCCCGCTCAGTTTGAAGAAATCGGATTGGCACGAGACCCGGTCGACCGTGATGGCTCCCTTGGTCTGATGGGCTCGCATGTCGATCCGAATTGGTTCATTCCAAGTGACCGCCTCGCCACGATTGCGGGCGGCCAGATGGTCGACGGTGGCGTCCGCGGTCCAGTTTCGCGAGCCGGCTTCCTGCACTTCACTCATCAGATTCACATCAAGGCGGCCGCCGGTGATCTCGGTTCCCTCGCGGACCCGCAGCGTGTTCGGCAACAGCGCCGCGAGTCGTTGAAGATCCAAGTGACCGTGAATCGTGTAGTCCTGTTCGCCGAGGATCGAGCGCGCGGCATTGAGTGCGGAGGCGGAGGCCAAGCCTGTCAGCGGAATGTCGCCGGTGGCGGTCAGTTCACCGACTTCGGTCTGAAGATGAACGCGATCCATCGACAGGCGTCCCTGTTGAGCGGCCGCCCGCCCGGCCAGCGAAGTTGTTTCGAGTGCAACGCGATCCTTCTTCAGCGCCGCGATCCCCGCCAACACGAACTTCGTCACGGTGATTCGACCGTCCCAACTCCATTCCCGCTCGGTCCAGTCGGCGGGGGACTCGGCGAGATTGATCTGGCTGCGCATGTCGGCATCAAGGACTCCGGACAATTCGGCGTTGGATTCAAACCGCGCGAGCGCGGGCAGCAGCTTGTCGAGATTCCAACCGGTCGCCTTCAGCCGAATGTGCTTTGATCCGGGGGTCATCGCCACGCCGTCCTGTGTCGGCTGGCTGCCAAACCGGAAGGCGAGCCAATCGGTCGGTGGCTGCAAAGTCGCCTCATCCGGTGACGGAACATGGCCGATCGTCAGCTCCAGTTCCTCGACGCCGCCCCGCTGGGATTGCAAGACGAGCGAGACGGGTGTGAGTGTGGACGTCAGTGTCGCCACCTTGTGGTCGAGGACAATCGTGGCGTCGATCACTTCGAGTTCGAAGTCGCGCGGACGCGACGTGCGGGGGCCGCTCAGGAGCTTGGCGATGACATCTTCGACGTTGGAACCATGCGGCCGAAACTCGACAGAGACGCGCGGCTCGGTCAGCTTGAATCGTCCAAGGTTCGCGCGACTGAACGCCAGTTGCCACAGCGGCAGGCTGGTCGAAAACTCTTTCACGTCGAGGAACGGATGTCCCCCAGCATCCTCAGCCCGCAGGTTTTGCACCACCACCGGCTGCAGCCAACCGAGCGATGCGGAACCGATTTCAATCGCGCCCGGGTATTGAGGGAACAACAGCTTCGGCACCTGTTGTCTCAACGCGGTCTGCGCAACGATCAGCGGTGCGAACCAGACCACGGCGGCCAGGCTCACCGCGAATAGCAGCAGTAATCGCCCCATCCAACGGCGTCGCGGTCTTGCGGCAACGGGAGTCGACGCGGGCGAAACATCCGTTGTCGGAGTGAGGGTCGGAGCCGGGACCAGGGCCGGAGTCGAAGGGGATGTCTGTGGAATGACGTTCGCCATAGTTTTCCAACCATCGTGAGGACGGAGCCGATTTCGAGCCGCGACCGAGTGACGACCATGTGGGCCACGTCGTGGTCACTGGCCAAAAGGTTCGGCGTGCGGATGATAGTCCACGTGGCGGAAAGAGGTCGACGTCAATCGACTCGAGCATCGGGAACGATCAAGCACGGGTGCAGAACAGTAATTCCGCAGCAAGGGGTCAGGCACCGGAACAATGTCGTTCTGCACCCGACGCTGCGGGTCGGTGTGGTTGGCTCAATTGCCAACTCTCCACATTCGCGCCAACGTCGAGAACCCGCGTTGCGACGTCCCGCGCTTGCCGCCTATAATCCGACCACGTTCTTGACCACAACAGGGAAAGCGGTGTCTGGTGACAAATCGTCCGCGGTTGCTTGTGCTCGGTTCCGGCAACGATGCCGACCGTTCGGTGTTGGAATTGATCCAGTCGCTGGAGTGTACGGTCTGCACTGCGACGGAAGACGGCTGGCCCACCGATTCGTTCGACACAGACCAGGAGTTCTCCGGCGCGGTCGTGCTGGGGGATCCCGCCCGCCGCTTGCCGGCGCTGCTGGCGTTCGAGAATGTCCTGAAGCACCTGCCGGAAGGAGTGGCCGTGCTCGACACGGACCTGCAAATCCGCTGGTGCAACAACCGCTTCTTCGAACTGACCGGGCGCGTCGAACCCGATTCCGTCTCGCCGATGGGACTCAGCTTTCACGATGCGTTCGGCGCGCCGCAGATCGTGGGGCCCGACTTCTCGCCGTTCCATACGGCGCTGGGGGCCGGCAGTCCGGCGCGGACGACGTACCGCGTCGGCGACAAGACCTACTTCGATGTGCTGGCCGCTCCGGTCTACGCCGACAACGCCGAGTACCCGTCGCTGCTGGTGGTCACTGTGCGGGACATCTCGGCGGAGCAACATCAGGTCGAGAAGCTGAAGGCCATTCACCAGGCGGGTGAGGATCTGGGCGACCTGGCTCCGGAAGATCTCGCGTCGATGAACATCACCGAGCGAAAGGAATTGCTCAAGCAGAAGATCGTTCACCACACCAAGGACGTGCTGAACTTCGAAACCATCGAGGTGCGGTTGCTGAACGAGCGGACCAACCGGCTGGAGCCGTTGCTCAACGTCGGCATGACGGCCGAAGCGGCGGCCCGCGAATTGACCGCCGAACCACAGGGGAACGGGGTCACGGGATTTGTGGCGGCCACCGGCAAGAGCTACCTCTGCCGCGATACGTCGTCCGACTCGCTGTATCTGCGCGGGGCCGCCGGTGCCTGCAGTTCGCTGACCGTCCCGCTGATGCACCACGATCGCGTGCTGGGGACGTTCAATGTCGAAAGCACCAAGCCCAACGCCTTCTCGGAGCAGGATCAGCAGTTCTTGGAATTGTTCTGCCGCGATCTTGCCGTCGCACTCAACACGCTCGAACTGCTCGTGTTTGAACGGGCGACGTCCGTCTCGGAAAGTTCGACGCAGTTGTTGCGCGACGCCGCCAAGCCGGTCGACGAAATCCTGAACGACATCGCCTGGCTGCAAACCAAGTACGTCGGCTTCGATCCCGAGGCGGCCAGCCGCCTGCAGCGCATGCTCAAGCAGACGCGATCAATTCGGCAGTTGATTCACGGCGTCGGTGAAAAGGCCGTTCCAAAGACGGCGGCACCGGCCTTCCACCAGCAGACGCCCCCGCGGCCGAAGCTGAAACAGAAACGGGTGCTGGTCGCGGATGGAGACGAATCGGTGCGACAGGCCGCCCACGAACTGTTGGCCCGCTACGGCTGTGACGTCGAGACGGCGCACAACGGCGAAGAAGCCCTGCTGATGATTCGCAGCTTCCACTATGACGTCGTGTTGTTCGATGCCGAAATGACCGACATGCACCTGATCGAGGCGCTCTCGCAGATCCGTGACATTCATCCGCATCTGCCGGTCGTGTTGATGAAGGGCTTTGGTTACGACGGCGCGCACCGCATGGTCAAGGCCCGCCAGATGGGCTTCAAGCTGGCGCTGTACAAGCCGTTCCGCCTGGATCTGCTGCTGGCGGAACTGGAAAAAGCATTGGCCCCCCCGGAAGAGTTCCCCGGCCAGAAATAGGGCTGAAGGCTGAAGTAAGACGTTTCCGACAGAAGTGGTGAGCCGGGCGGCGTAAGTCCCCGGACTCTTGCGATTGCAGCTAGGAATCCGGGGGCCTACGCCGCCCGGCTCACCTGAATCGGACTTTTGTCGGTCACGTCAAGTAAGGGTTTTCGATCCCGCGTTCCCCAATCGAGAAATGGATTTCCGATGTCCGAGTTTGCGACTGAACTGCACACCGCCTTGTCCGCCGTCCGCCAAGCCTCGCAACTCTGCCGGGCCGTCCAGGCGACCATCACCTCGGAGGTGCTCGACAAGCGGGATCAAAGCCCGGTGACGATCGCCGATTTCGGCAGCCAGGCGGTCGTCTGCCGCAGCATCAGCGATTCCTTTCCAAGCGATCCCATCATCGCCGAAGAGGATTCGGCGGCGCTGCGGTCACCCGAGAATGCCGCCTTCCTGAGTGCCGTCTGCGACCACGTGCGCCGGTTGGGAATCAACGCCGAATCCGGCGACGTCTGCGGCTGGATCGATCGCGGCGGTGCCGTGGAATACTCGCGACGGTTCTGGACACTCGATCCGATCGATGGCACGAAAGGCTTTCTGCGCAAGGGCCAGTACGCCGTGTCGCTGGCGTTGATCGTCGATGGCCGGATCGAACTCGGAGTGCTCGGCTGCCCCAACCTGCCGGTGTCTGCAGCCGAGGGAAGTCCCGCGGGAACACTGTTCTATGCCGTGCGCGGCCAGGGTGCGTTCGTCCTGCCGCTCGATGCCCAAGCCGCTCCGCAGCCGGTTCGTGTCACGCAGACAACCAATCCCGCGCTGGCCCGGTTTTGTGAATCAGTCGAGTCCGGCCACAGCGCCCACAACGAATCAGCCGCGGTCGCCGAGCGTCTCGGTCTGACCGCCGCACCGGTGCGCATGGACAGCCAGGCCAAATACGCCACCGTAGCTCGCGGCCTTGCCGACGCCTATCTGCGCCTGCCAACCAAGACCGGCTACTTCGAAAAGATCTGGGATCACGCGGGCGGAGTCATCGTGGTCGAGGAGGCCGGCGGCCGGGTGACCGACATCAACGGCAAGCCGCTCGACTTCTCACGCGGCCGGGAACTGAACCAGAACCGCGGCGTGATCGTGACGAACGGACTCGTGCATGACTCCATCATCGCCGCGGTCCAGGCGGTCCTGGCAACCGAAGCGAACGCCGGATAGCAGCCTCACATCTGCTCCGAAACCCGCGACGTCAACCATCTCCAACAAGAACACGGCCCGCATCGCAAACACGTGACTCACTCGCATCAACCTTCGCGAACGAAGGTGTCCACGCCGACGATTCCGGTATGTGGTAAGAGAAGAATCCACCGACCGGACAAGCTTGAACCTTGCCAGTTGTCGGCGGCATGCGATAGATTACCGACCCCGCACGGGATGCC
>JANMLE010001090.1:0-1180 GCA_031372385.1 Planctomycetota bacterium
GATGCCGGCCTTACTCTTGATCTCTGACAGGATCAGGTTTTCGAACTTGCCGGTGATCCGGCGCAGTTCCTTCAGGTAGTCGCCCGAGCCATACGGGCTTTCGACCTGGCCGTAGCAGAACAGGTTGCAGACCGGCAGAAAGTCCTGCTGGATCAGCGTCAGGCAGGCGGTGTTGTCCTCGCCCCAGTTGTCGCCGTCGGAGAACTGGAAGACGTAGATGTTCCAATCGGCGGGCGGGAAGTCCCGTTCGATGATTCCCTTGGCGGTGACGTAGGCGGACGAGATGCGGGTGCCGCCGCTTTCGCGGACGCGGTAGAACGTGTCCTCGTCGACCTCGTGGGCGACCGCGTCGTGGACCACGTACCGCCGCTGCATGCCGTCGTACTGGCTCTTCAGCCAGGTGTCGATCCAGAACGATTCGGTCCGCACGATCTCCTTCTGGTCGTCGGTCATCGAACCCGAGACGTCCATGATGTAAATCACGGCGGCGTTCGCGTGCGGCAGCGGAACTTCGGTCCACGAGCGAAACCGCTCGTCCTCACGGGTCGGGATCACCATCGGCCGGTGTGGGTTGTACTGGCTCGATGCAATCAGCCGCCGCAACGCCCGCTTGTAGGTGCGCTTGAAGTGGCGCAGCGAATCGGGACCGGTCTGGCGGATGCTGTTGTAGCGGGTCTTGATCGCCTTGATCGTGTCCTGTCCCTTGGGTTGGATGGCGGGAAGCTGCAACTCTTCACCCAGCATCTGGGCCAATTCCTCAATGGTCAGTTCCGTCTCGCGGATGTGCTGACCGGGTTGATCGCCTGCCTCACCGTGACCGTCCTGGTCCCCCTGACCGCGGCCGATCGGCTGGCCGGGTTCGCCTTCCCCGTGTCCGACGCCGCCGGACCCCTTCTGACCGTGGCGGAAGTGGGGGATCTCGATGTTCGGCACGGGAATGCTGACCGTCTCGCGCCCCTTGCGACCGAGGATCTCGCCGTGCGTGATGTACTTCTTCAGCCCCTGCCGGACCTTGCCCCGGACGATCTCTTTGAATCGTTGATTGTCGCGGTCGATCGAGCGGGTCATGGAAGTGATCCCAAAATGTCAGGCCAGTGACTTCACAAGAATCGAACTGGAACCGAAATCCAACATGCGATGCTCACAGCCGATCCAACGCCTCTTGAGCCGTCGTCAATGG
>JANMLE010001127.1:0-1349 GCA_031372385.1 Planctomycetota bacterium
CGGCGCTCAAGGCCAATCTGGTCGGAGCCGACTGGCACGACATCTACCGCAAATCGGGTGTCGGCCCCGATGCGATCAACGCCATCGCGACGCGCTATGCCGCCGCCGAAAACGTCGTCTTCACCTGGACAATGGGGATCACGCATCACACCAACGGCGTGGAGAGCGTCGAAGCGATCGCCAACCTGGCGCTGCTGCGCGGCATGGTCGGACGTCCCAATGCCGGGCTGCTGCCGATCCGTGGGCACTCAAATGTGCAGGGGATCGGATCGGTCGGCGTCACTCCCAAGTTGAAGGATGCCATCTTCGAGCGGCTGCAGTCCGAGTTCGGCATGACACTTCCCACGACGGCGGGGCTGGACACGCTGGCCTGCATCGAAGCGGCCGAGCGACGGGAATTGAAGGTTGGCTTCTGTCTGGGCGGGAACCTCTACGGTTCGAATCCCGATGCCGAGTATGCGAAGCACGCGCTGAGCCAACTCGAACTGCTGGTCTATCTCAACACGTCGTTGAACACCGGGCACGCTCACGCTCTGGCGGACGAGACGATCATTCTGCCGGTCTGCGCGCGGGACGAGGAACCGCAGGCGACGACTCAGGAATCGATGTTCAATTACATCCGCCTCAGCGACGGCGGCCCCGCGCGGCACATCGGGCCGAAGAGCGAAATCGAAGTCATCGCGAAGGTCGCGCAGGGAGTGCTCGGCAGCGGCGGTCCGATCGACTGGCAGTCGATGCAGGACACCAATCGCATCCGCGATGCCATCTCGCGCGTGGTGCCAGGCTTCGACGACATCAAGTCGATCGGAGAGACGAAGAAAGAATTTCAACTGGCGGGCCGCACCTTCTATACACCGCAGTTTCCGACGCGAAATGGCAAGGCACAGTTGCGAGTCCATTCCCTGCCGGAACTCGCCGGCCGCGGGAAGGAACTGCGTCTGATGACGATCCGCAGCGAGGGGCAGTTCAACACGGTCGTGTACGAGGACTACGACGTGTACCGCGGCATCGAGGGCCGCCATGTGATCATGTTGCACCCGGTAGTCATCGCGCGCCTGGGGTTCGATCCCGGTAAGACCGTCACGGTGTCGAGCACCACGGGAAACATGCCCGGCATCCGGATCACCCCGTTCGAAAAGATCCGACCCGGCAACGCGGCAATGTATTATCCGGAATGCAACATCCTGGTCCCGCGCGCCGCGGACCCCAGATCGCGCACCCCGGCCTTCAAATCGGTGCCGGTCACGCTGCACGCGCTACCGTAGTCCCGTGGGGGCCCCCGAAGGGCGGGGCACCAGCGCCCCAGTAAATTGTTATGAACCGATAGAAAAAGACCCTGCCGCGGGCGG
>JANMLE010001135.1:0-1805 GCA_031372385.1 Planctomycetota bacterium
GATGATCGAGCGGAATCCCGATTGGGACATCAGCCACCGCCGCCTGCTGCATCACATCAATCACGAACGGGGAACGATCGACGTCGACGGCGTGACTTATCCGCTGCGCGACACGTCCCTGCCAACGATTGATCCCGACAATCCCTACGAATTGTCGCCGCAGGAAGACTTGTGCCTGTCACGCTTGCGGCATTCGTTCGTGAGCAGCCAGAAGCTGAGCGACCACCTGAAGTACATCGTCGGCAACGGCGCGATGTATCTGCGGCGCGACGATCATCTGATCTTCCACGGCTGCGTCCCGTGCGACAGCCAGGGCGAATTCCTGCCGATGCCGATCGACGGCGACTGGCTGAGCGGCAAGCCGATGTTCGACGCGATTGAACGCGTCGTCGCCCGGTCGGTTGAACAGCGCCAGCAGAAGCACCTCGATTTCCTCTGGTATCTCTGGAGTGGTCCGCGGTCCCCGCTGTTCGGCAAGGACCGGATCACGACGCTGGAACGGGACTTCATCGCCGACAAGACCCCGCACCACGAAACGAAAGACCCGTACTTCGCCCTGATCCACGAAGCGTGGTTCTGCGAAAAGGTGCTGGCCGAATTCGGCGTCGACCCGCAGCAGGGCCTGATCGTCAACGGTCACGTGCCGGTGAAGATCGAAGATGGAGAATCGCCGCTCAAACGCAGCGGCAAGGCGATCACCATCGACGGCGCGTTCTCCGAAGCCTACGGCGACCACGGCTACACGCTGGTCCTCGAATCCAATCGCACACTCCTCGCCCGGCACCACCACTTCGAATCAGTCGACGCCGCCATCCGCGAAGGGATCGACATCGTGCCGAGTGTCACCGTGATCCGCGAATGGGACCGCCCGCGCCGGATGGCCGACACCGAACGCGGCGAACAGTTCCGCTGCGACATCGAAATGCTCGAACGCCTGATCGAGCTCTACCGCAACAACGACCTGCGCCAGGACGAATGGAAACCGGCGATGCCATCATAGTCGCGTCACCAGGCCAGCCTACTTGGTGGCGGCTGGTTCCCGCGGCGCGGCGGGTTGTTGGACGAGTACCGTCACGCGCGAGGGCATCGCCGCCGTGCGGAAGACGCGCTGAGTCGCCTTCTGGAAGTCGGTCGGTTTGGCTG
Source organism: Planctomycetota bacterium (assembly GCA_031372385.1). Taxonomy (GTDB): domain Bacteria; phylum Planctomycetota; class Planctomycetia; order Planctomycetales; family Planctomycetaceae; genus Schlesneria. Next base: position 1,144 of record JANMLE010001135.1, read on the forward strand.
TGTAGATGTCCACGAAGGTCTGCGGGTTCCGGTCGATCAGCGGGAACCAACTGCTTTGCACCTGCACCATCAGGCGATGTCCCGGACGGAAGACGTGGCAGATGTCGGGGATCGTGAACTTCACCCGGTCGGGCTGGTTCGGCACGAACGGCTCGGGCTTTTCGAAGCTCTTGCGGAACTTGCCGCGGAAGACGTCGCCGCGGACCAGTTGCTGGTAGCCCCCCATCTTCACGCCGGTGGGATTGTTCGCCGGGTCGGGGTAGTCGTTGGGATAGACGTCGATCAGTTTGACGACCCAGTCCGAGTCGGTGCCCGATGTCGACACGTGCAGTTCGACTTCGAGCGGACCGGCCACCGTCGTGTCGTGTTCGAGGATCTCGGTCTGGTAGACGAGAACATCCGGGCGCCGGGCCGCGTGGCGCTGGTCGGCGGTCATGTATTCGGGAACCATGCCGATCGTGATCTTCTCGATGAACGGAACCGGCTTGGACGGGTCGCTGGGATACTCGTCGAAGCCGCCCGCGGAATTCGTTTCTTGAGGAGGCTCGGTCAACAGCTTTCCCTCGGGGTGCAGGTAGAACGAGCGCGGCGCGACATTCTTCGGCGGCCAGGCATCGTGTTTGCGCCACAGGTTGGTCCCGGTCTCGAACACCCACGCCTCG